>NZ_JBFTMC010000069.1:0-24156 GCF_056396765.1 Bacillus sp. 05T22 | reverse complement strand
GTGTAACATATATAAAATAACCTCTTTGTTTTTTTATAAAATAATAGCTAAAAAGAATGAAAAAGATAAAAAAACACATAGTGGAATAAACAATATACTGTCCATTTTAGCAAAATACGTATCTTTTTTCTTTTTAAAGATGCCAAAATAATTAAATTCTCCAACCACTCTTAATCCAAACACCAACATACAAATCCAAGAACCACTTCGAATGATCATTTGAGGGATAAATGAAGGAATTATTTCTATCTCCCATAATAAAAATAACGCCGCAATGCT
The DNA here is from genome assembly GCF_056396765.1 of Bacillus sp. 05T22. NCBI lineage: Bacteria > Bacillati > Bacillota > Bacilli > Caryophanales > Bacillaceae > Bacillus > Bacillus sp. 05T22. The sequence goes on along the minus strand of NZ_JBFTMC010000069.1, from coordinate 23,877 downwards.
TAATAAGAGTGCAACTAATAACGTCATTCCTGTACTGGGTGTAAAGACTTTATTTCCAGACTCAGTTGGAATCGCTACAGCTATTCCCCATCCCCCTCCCAAAGCCCAATAAACATGCAATAAACTAATACCCATTAAAAGACATGCTGATATAGCGATGATAATAAGCAATATTAACACCTCCATCAATGTTTTCCCTTATCAAATTAAGAATATTAAATAAAATAATACTTAGCAACCTATTTTGAAGCCGTACAATAAAGTGAAACTTTAATCAGAGGGGGTCTTTAATTATTAGTTGAACCAACTGCCCGTTAATGCGGGATAAATGTAATTATGCTACATTCACGTGAAAAAAACATATAGAAAAGCGATTTTCTGCCCAAAACTGAACGAAAAATCGCTTTTTAAATTCTTTGACATACATTTATTTTCGATCATTCATTTCAAACACTTGTTGTACATCTTTGTCACCACGCCCAGATAAATTAACAATAATACTTTGATCGTTTCGTAAGGTTGCTGCTAATTTTATAGCATACGCTACTGCATGAGAACTTTCCAATGCAGGAATAATCCCTTCAACACGAGATAACTTATGAAAAGCTTCTAATGCTTCATTATCATTAATTGCTACATATTCTGCGCGTTCAGTTTCTTTATAATAACTATGCTCTGGTCCAACACCTTGGTAGTCCAGTCCTGCTGCAATGGAGTGTGCCTCTGCAATTTCTCCATTTTCGCCTTTCATCATATAACACTTAAATCCGTGGATGATACCAGGCTCTCCTGCTGTAAGAGGTGCTGCATGCATACCAGTTTCAATCCCTTTGCCACCTGGTTCAACACCTACCATTTTTACTTCTTTATCATTATAAAATGGCGCAAATAATCCAATTGCATTACTCCCTCCGCCTACACAAGCAACCAAATAGTCAGGTAGACGTTGTTCCTTTTCAATATGTTGCGCTCTTGCTTCTCTTCCAATTACAGCTTGGAAATGACGAACAATCGTCGGGTACGGATGTGGTCCCAGTGCAGAACCTAATAAATAAAATGTACTTTCATAGTTTTGAGCGTAATCTTCAAGTGCCGCATCTACTGCTTCTTTAAGAGTACGTCCCCCTTCTTGAACAGCAATTACCTTCGCTCCTAATAGTTCCATACGAAATACATTTAATTGTTGACGTTCTGTATCCATCCCTCCCATATAAATCGTACAATCTATTCCGAACATAGCACATGCAGTAGCTGTAGCAACTCCATGCTGTCCCGCTCCAGTTTCTGCAACGATGCGTTTTACTCCCATTCTCTTTGCGAGTAAAATTTGTCCTAATACATTGTTAATTTTATGGGCTCCTGTATGATTAAGATCTTCTCTTTTTAAATAGATTTTTGCACCACCAATTTCTTCACTCAAACGCTCTGCATAATACAGTGGATTTGGCCGCCCTACATATTCCTTGAGATAGTATTCATATTCTTTTATAAACTCTAGGTCATCTTTGTATTGATTAAATGCATTCTCCAAGTGAAGTAAAGCCTCTTGGAGTTGTTCTGGCACAAAACTACCCCCAAATTCTCCAAAATATCCATTTTCCGCTTGTAATAAATTCATATTAATTCCTCCCTTTGTTTTTTATTGTTGAATAAGAAAAAGCGTGTGAGCGCAAAAAGCCCCCTACATGCATGAAGCATGTAGAGGGCGATATATACGATTATACCGTGGTGCCACCTCTTTTGATTCTTTGTCACATAGACTCAGAACCCTCTCGTTTTTGGATACGGAATAATAAATTCGATATCCTCATCCTTGTAACGGCGGAACCCGGGTCGCATACTCCTAGCGTTTCAGCAGACCTCTCCTAAGCCCATTCGGCATAACCTATCGTACTGGATCGCACCAACCCCAGCTCTCTGTAACGCATCAATTAAACGTACTCTTCTTAGTCAACGATTTTTGATTATTGAAATTTAACTATGATATTATAGAATTATCTTTGTTTTGTCAATAATAATTGATAGAAAATTCATTCTTTCTGAATAAGTTAATCAATTTATTTAACCCTATCATAGGGGTTTTAAATAATTAATATATTTATTCAACAACAGCAAAAAAAGCAATACCCTTTCGTCGTACAAAAGGGTATTGCTTTTTTAAATATTTATCTAGGAATATCCTCTATGCATTATAACGATTTCTTCTTCGTTCCATTCTTGTTTGACCTTGCGTTGTTTCTATTTCATGATGTTGATGCTCTGTTTGCGTTGTATGGTACATTGGTACTCTTTCTTCACGATTTGGTTCATACTTACGTGTTTCTTTTGAGTTAGAAGATCTTTTACTGAACTTTGGCATCTTCGCTTTCAATCTTGGTAAACTCGGAATACGAATTTTAAAATTCGGTTTGATTCGTTTCTTTTTTTGTTTGAATAGATTGGTTTTTTCTTGTTTTTCATTGTTGCTACCACGCTTTAGCATGTTGGCAAGCAACCCACCAAATATAAATCCGACTACTAATAAGAGTAGATACAATCGTTCTGAAGTCAATAAGTTTATAATACGTCCAAGAACAGCTAATGATTGGGATTGTTTCATATCCCATAATAAACCACCCCATAATGCCAATAGTCCTAAAGTAATTGCATAGGTACGAAATCGGAGTATAAGTGGAATCACGGCAACACATGCAGCGATTTTTGCGTTTGCTAGTAAAGAACCAGTTGTTACGTATTGATTCCAAATCGCCAGCAAAAACGTAATAAATATAGTGTAAGCGAGCCAACTACATATTCGTGAATACATTCGTTTTGCATAATAGCTTCCAAAACTCGTGAAAAACAACAGCCCTCCTACATAAAATGACAATTCAAGAGGAATTTGTTTCATAATACCTGCAATTGGGAACAGGAAGCTGAGTACCATTAAAAGCACATCAAGTTTCTTCAAAACTCTCATCCCTTTCAGTTTTCTATCTTTCTTCTATATAACAAAGTGGATATTTTTATTTTTCAGTATATTCTTCACTTCCACCAAATTATAGCGTACATACATGCAAATAATAACATTCCTAAAAAATATCTTAATCCTACTAGTGCCAAAAAGTAAACAAAAAAGAAAAGGTATACTTGACAATAGGGATCTAAATTCATATAAAGAAATGACAAATCCCTCTATTTGTAAATTAGCGGGATTTTTAAATTATCTTATTATTACTTCTGTTCGTTTTTTACGTAGTATCCATTCATTAAATAAAAGCACAACATGATTGTTATTATATTCCACAAGGACTCAGTATAATTATGCAACCAAAAATATCTTATAACCCCTATCCCATTTATAATCACAGGAACTATAAATAAAGTCATTGTCCACTTATTTAGTTTCCCTTTTACAACAATTACAGCCAGGCCCACCATAAAAAATATATCGCCAAAACTGTTTATTGCCTTCCACCATTCTTTAAGATATATCCCACTTCCAACAACTACTATGTATGTTGCAATGAGAAACGGTATTATTTGTAGCAAGATTTTTTGTCTAGACATTAATTTCTTTCCTTTTCTTTATATTAAAAACACTCTATAAAACATTATATTATAAAATAAAGTATTCTTCTTAATTATTATTTACACATATAGAATGTATTATTTCTCATTCACTCCCAAAGCCCCACGCGCCATCTCCATATGTGCCTCTTTCTTTGTCTGTAGTGCAAACAATCCAATCATGACCGGATAAGCAGCGCCAAGTTCGATAATGTGTTCAAGCATTCTCGGCCAAACTTTCCCTCCTGCTTTTTCATATTCGTTTAACAATACTTTCAAATTATCCTCTCCAAAGATTGTAAGATACAGAGTGAAGTCAGTAGCTGGATCCGCCACTTTCGCTTCTGTCCAATCTAGAAGACCCGTTACTTTGGTATTTTCATCAACTAAAATATGCGGCGGGTGTAAGTCGCCATGAACAAATGCAGAGTGCTTCGGCCAATACGATTCATCCGCAAGCCATGTTTGCCAACGCTCCCATAGTTCATCTGAAACACCAAGTTGTGATTTTATTTGATGCATTCTATCTACTAACAATTGTTTGGCTTCAGCAGGTTGTAGAACTTCTATTCCGTGTTTAGTCGCTTCATTATGATTGATCGAATGTAAGGAGACAAGGGATTCTGCTAAAGATCGAACAAATGTTATAGATGGTGGATTATTTTGAATGTGCCACACATAATTTTGTATTTCTAAATCAATCACTGCTGCAGGGTTACCTTTTACTAACGGATAAGCAATTAATTCTGGTGTGTTGATTTTCCAATTTGGTACTGCAACAGGTAAATATTTTTGAACAAGCTCAAGTATTTTCCCTTCTAATGCCCCTCTTTCAATGACGTCTGGTCTTCTTGGTTTCCGAAGAACCCATGAAACGCCCTTCTCATCAGTAGCAAATACAACTTGAAAGTCCATTCCTGACTCATTTAATTCAGCGCTTTCTTTATTCAATTGTAAACCATTCTTTTCAGCGCTTTTTAAAATTTCTTCTATACATTGCYGTTTATTTGCATTTGTCATTGATAAACACTCCTTTGAATTTCTTCATATAAGCACAAAAACCACAGGCTGATTGCCTATGGTTAGAGTAAACGGAATATACTATAACAAATAAAACGAAAAGACCTTTTGAATGGTCTTTTTTCAGCTTTTCTTAACCATTTCGGATTTTCATATTTCGTACCATTAGATAATATGGCAAAGTCCTTCAAGCCCACATCAATACCTACTCTTGTATCAAGTTTTGGAAATGAGTGTTCGTTTTCCTCTACTAAAACAGAAGCAAAATATTTGTTGGTTGGTGTTTGGGAAATTGTCACAGACTTAATCAAGCCAGAAAATTGTCTATGTTGCTTCATGCGTACGAGTGTCTTTAATTTGGGTAGTTTGATATAGCCGTTCTCCATGTAGACTGTTCCCTTTTGATTATTCGTTGTATAACTACGGTAATTGTCCTTTTTACTTTTGAACTTAGGAAATCCAACAGATTTATCACGAAAAAAATTAGCGTATGCTTTATTTAGATTCATTTGTGCATTAGCCAATGCAAGGCTATCCACTTCTTTTAGAAATAGGAATTTAGCTTTATACTGTGCAGGGGTAGGATACTTGATGGACTTATCAATGGTCTTTTGGGATTCTTGATAAGAATGGATTCTGTCAGCAAGCATCTTGTTATATACAAAACGTACACATCCAAATGTTTTTGCGAAAAACAACCGTTGCTCTTCGTTGGGATAGATACGATATTTGTATGCTTTCAACATTGTCCACACCTACTTTCTGCCTTGTTTTTCAATATACTGTTTGACTGTTTCAATTGAAGCACCACCAGTTGTAATCAAACAAAAGCTTCTTGACCAAAACAGTTCTTTCCAAAGATTCTGACGAACAATAGGGAAATTACGTTTTATCAAGCTAGAACTGGCACTTTTATACGCATTTATAAATTTTGACAATTCACTATTAGGATGTGCTTTGAACATTACATGTACATGGTCTTTGTCATGATCCCAGTCTTCAAGTGTAATGTTATATGACTGTCCTATTCTCACAAAAATGTCTTTTTCATAATTAGATATGTCATCATCAAATACTTGTCTGCGGTATTTTACTACCAGTACAAGATGATAATGCAGAAGAAAAACTGAATGTTTATTACTATCTAATTTCATTGTGTTATCAACCTATCTATGTGTATAGACTAATTTTAACGAATTATCAGATAATTATAAGCACTTTGGCTTACGCCAATCGAAAATTTATCTCCCACTTATCGTTGAGCTACGCCCTTCACACGATTGAAGTGAGAGAATTCTTTTCGGAAACCTAGTTAAATGATACTGTTCCTATTTTTATTTCGATCTTCCTTGTACCCAAGTAGCAATATCATTTATAACATACTCAGGGATATTGGCAGGACTATAATATTCATCCGGTTTACTTAATTCCCCATCTCCTTCTGTAAAGAAGTGATTTAACTTTGGATAAAGTCGATAATCTACGTTATCTCGCCCTTTTAATTGTTCTTTCCAAAGAGGAATTTCGATTTTTGATTGAACTTGATAGTCTCTTTCTCCTTGAATAATAAGAAGCGGTGTCTTTTGTTCTTTAGATATTTCTGCTGCCTTAATTTTACGAATAGAATCCCAAAATACAGGTGATCCTAAATAAAAATCTTTTGGAGGATTCTGACTAGAGAAGTTAGGATCCTTTAATAATTCAAATTGTGCTTTGTAAAATTTATATTCTTCAGGTTTCATTCTACCGATAGAATACAAGTAATCAAATTGATCTAAAACAACATCTTGGATTGTACGAGCTGGTCCTCCCATCACAATTGCTCCAGCGATATTTTGATTTTGGTCTTTTTCAATCATTTCCGGAACCATCATTCCACCTTGGCTATGACCAAGGATATAAATTTGACTCTTGTCTATCATAGATTCATTTTGAAGAAAACGAGTCGCAAGAAGTGCATCGTCCGTTGTCTCTTTATCGACTGTATAAAAAGGGCTTAATTGTGTTTTCAAGCCATGTTCATACGTTCGTTTATTATAACGAAGAACAGCAATTCCTTTCGAAGCAAGACCTTCAGCTAGATCACGAAATGGTTTTAAAGCAAACGCAGTTTCATCCCGATCGCTTGCTCCAGATCCTTGAACAAGAATGATCGCTGGGAAAGGACCCTTTCCCTTTGGAACAGACAATGTTCCTGGTAATGGAAACGCGCCACTTCCAACTACTACTTCTTTTTCAATAAATGATTCAGGCTTACTATATGATGGACGTTCTGCAACAGGACTAAACGACATACTAAATTGAAAATCATCTATTTTTCCAGATGGATCTAATTTAATTAGTAAAGGCACAGTAAATTGTTCAAAAACTAATCCAATCTCTACATTTGTATGAACGGAATTTGTCTCTTTTTGTTTTACCTCTCCAATTCCAATAAAGGAACCTGCTTGTAATTGTACTGGGAGTCCCTTCCAATAACTCTCCAGCCATTTTTCAGATACTATCTTCTGTAAAGATCGAGAAGTTAAATCAAATGCAGATTTATAATTTTCAGCATGCATATCACGGATAAATGTAAGAGTAGTAGATATAACAGGATTTTCATCATCAACATTGTCTATTTCTTTTATATTTGTGTTTGTTTCCTTTAATGTCGAAATAAATCGGTAGTTGAACGGATTATTATATGTATTGGGATAAAAACTTGTTTTCAATACATCCGTATTCCTCCCCTCGTACAAACTTGAAGAACTCGCAAAAATTTTAGGTGAAATTACTTCCTCCGCGTATGAAACAGAAGGAATACTTATCGCACAAATTGCGCTAACGAGTAGTAACTTATTCCCTATTCGTTTTCTCGTTCTCATATCTTTTTGGCCCCTTTCAAATTTAAATTTTTATAATTTCAGTACAACATTCCAAGTATGGTAAGATAAATAAAAAGTGCAAAAGAGATTAATAACCTTCTTTACAATTACATTTCCCCTTAACAAGTTAAAAAGGGAATTATAAACAAACTTCAATAAAAATTACCTTCTCCCTTTTTTTATTGTGTAAATTTTTTATAATAGTTAAGCAACTAATGACTGAAGTTAATTTTTCTAAAATGTAGAGATTATTATTTTTGTACAAAAAAATGACTAAACTAAGTTAGTCATTTTCTATACTCTTCATTTTCATGTATGATGAGAGCCATATCTTTCCCTTATAAAGTGGAACTTTAATCAACCCTCACCAATCGGGCTTTTACGGGCAGTTGATCCCCCACCTAGCTTCCTCGTTTCTCTCTGAATCTTGAGGAGGTGGGTGGCTTACTTACTGCCTGTTAATGCGGGATAAACTTACATCTTCTACTTGTTTTTCTGCTGGCCATTTTTCTAATGTGTAAGCCATCTCCCAAAATGAATATTCATATTGACTGCTAATGATAAAATGCTGTTTCATTCGCTTACGATCAGCTTCTGTTACTGTTTCCGCAATGGCATCTAATCTAGCAATTTGCTCCTCTACTAAAGTACGGAACCAGTCAGAGCCGTATGCGGAAATCCATTCTTGGTAAATTGGTTCTTCAGGTTTACATTCTTTCAAACGTTCACCAATTTCATAATAAAGCCAGTAACAAGGTAAAATTGCTGCAATAATATCCCCGATATGTCCTTCATATGCAGCACGATACATATGTGATGTATACGCATAAGCGGTTGGAGCAGGAACAAATGATTCTTTTTCTTCCTTAGTAATTCCTAATTTTTTCGCAAAATTCTCATGTAACGATAATTCAGCTTGATATGTATTCTGTGCATGGTGTGCCATACGAGCTGTCGTTTCTAACTCAATAGCTTTTGCTGCTCCTAACGATTGGACTCTTGCAAAATGACTTAAATAATATGAATCTTGCATAACGTAATAGCGGAAACTAGCTAAATCTAATGTTCCATTTCCTAATTTTTTCACAAAAGGATGGTTAAAACTTGCTTCCCAAATTGAATTAACTTCTTTGCGTAACAACTGTGAAAATGACATTATAGGCCCTCCAATAAACGTTTTGATAGTAAAAAATGAAACAAGTTTCTTAACGAATCGCTCATTAACGACTAGACTACTGGGATCTACTTCAAATAGGTGCGGTGCGCAAAATAAAAAAGCTTTCTTTACACACACGTAAAGAAAGCAGGCTGGACATCATCAATATTTTAAAAATATTGATGATGTCACTTCCACTTCCCTACGCTGGTATTACTCAGATCAGGTCCTAAGGGTCTCAAAAAAAATCCTTTGATCTCAGCCTATAAAAGGCCCCCCTAGCGGATAGATATTAACTATTTAGTTTGATATTTATCATAACATAATTCATATAGCTGTAAAATATTATTTGATAGTTCAAACTTCATAAAATATAATTTTTACAAAATACTATTTATCCATTCCTACTAACTGTTCAATTTGCTCTTTAACATTTGAATCACAAACACCACCGTGATAACAAATTATCCTCTCAATATCAAACTCTAAAAATCTTCTAAGTGATTCTGTAGCTGTTTCCATATCTGGTGTCGTATGTGGAACTGGCCCTTTTAGTTTTCCTTCAACACATACCATCGCGTCACCTGCAATTAATGTCTTATATTTTTCACTATATAAACTAATATGCCCCGGAGTATGTCCTGGTGTATGAATCACTTCAATGCCTCCGAGAAATGGAAGTCTTTGTCCATCTTCTAATGTTTGATTTACTTTTGCTGTTGGAGGATTTTTATATAGGGCTTGCACAACATCTGGAAGTGCCGCCCATTTTTCTTCACTCATTTTATTTGGATCTCCTTTAATAAGGGGTAACTGTCCTTCAATATAAGGTTTGTCTAATTCATGGGCGTACACTTCAATAGAATGATTTGCCTTCTGCTGTATTTCAGGAAGACTTCCAATATGGTCTATATCTTGATGAGTTAAAATAACTGCTTGTAATTGTTCAAAAGGCACACCAATACCAATCATTGCATCGCAAATCCCTTCTAATTGACCTGGCATACCAGTATCGACTAATAGAGCCTCTTTTTCATCCCAAAGTAATGTTGGATTTAATTCAAATCCTTGAATTTTCAATTTCAAAACCGCTAGACTGTTTTCTATTTTCATATTACACGTCCCCCTCGATACATAAATTAGTGAAGTTATTTCTCTTACTAAAATGTATCACCCTAAGGGCTTCTCGTCAAATGTTAAAATTAAACTATAACACAAAAACATTTATTTGTCAAGTTGATTATTATCTTTTTCATTTTAATTGAAGACTATATTTTTTCATCATACATCTTTTCGATACAAATTAATTAAATCTTTCAAAGCCGCTGCTGCTGCTCCTCTTGGGCTTGAAGCTCCTCCGGTTGAAGTAACTTTCCCCATCGTATCAGTATGAAAAGTGATTCCTTTTTCTGTTCCATTTACATGAGCCAATGGATGCCCTTTCTCTATTTCACGCGGGCATACTTCAAGTTTAAGATTTCCTGAATAATCTTTATATGCTGTTGCAATTAATTTTAGAGATTTACCTTGTTCTTTTGCTTTCAGTATATCTTGTTTCGTAACATCCTCTATACCTTTTATAGATATACAATTCAATGAACATTCTGCTTGCAGCAAACTATTTGCCAATAATAGAAGTTTACAAGCACTATCCATTCCACTTACATCTAATGATGGGTTTGTTTCAGCTATCCCTTTGTGCTGCGCTTGATGCAATGCTTCCTGGAATGTTACATCTTCTTCATACATTTTTGTAAGAATATAATTTGTTGTTCCATTTAAAATACCTTCTATACTTTCAATTTGACATCCTGCTAAACTGAATTGTCCAATATCTAATGTAGGGAGTGCCGCAGCAGTTGCGCCGCTATAACAAATACGTACCTTTGCGAGTTTTGCTTTTTCTTTTATTTCTTTCCATGCGTTAACAAGTGCTCCTTTCGAAATAGCTACTACATCCATATTGTTTTCAATCGCTGTTTCAATGTATGTTCTTCCTGGTTCACCAGTTTGAAGATTAGTTGGTGTCGATTCAATTAATACAGTACCAAAAGGAAACTTTTCACTTTTATCAAGTGGATAGTGTTTGGTATACTTCTCTAATACATAGGAACCAGTACCATAAGTTAATAATTCTTTAATATGTAAACCTTTGTCATTATAAAGATTGACTGTACTCCCAATAATTCCAGTAAAAGCAAGTTCGATGCCGTACATCTCTTTTATATATGAAGCTTTCTCAAATACCAATCTTACAAACTCTTTTCCAACAGTTCCATATCCAGATATCACCACGTTAACTCTCATACCATCACCTCGGGCTATCATGCTATTTTAATATTAACTCCATTATACTCCGAAGGCACGATTCGATTCACGAAGTAAAAACTCCCTCAGAAGAATTTGAGGGAGTTTTTCCATTTCAATATAAATATGATCCAGTTATTCTGGTAAATTAGATAAATTTTTAGCGATATTTCGGTAAAAAGCATTAATATCAGAAAAACCTAATGAGTCCGAAACGCTTAGTCCTACCATATCAAGGTGATCCCAATTTTGTTTTGTCTCAATATGATTCCATTTTCCACGCTCTGGTGTACCGCTATTATTTATAACCACATCAGTAGACGGTCCTACCATAGAATTCGTATTTACTACACCGTCATTTTGCCACCAAGATGAATCAATAAATGGTCGACTTTGTTCATACCTTGCGTATGATCCTAAGAAAATCGCATTCCCCATTAATGTTTTATTCATTGTAATGTGCGGGAAATGAAGCCCTGTTATAGAGGTTGCCTGTGTTGCATGTCCGCTGTAAGAGAAATAATATACATCTGGTTGCGCTTTTACCCAGTCATTTAATTCCTTCGCTCCATCTGTACTTAAATCCCATTGACTTATATCTTTCGTATCCTTCAAAATGGAACTATTTAAGACACGGTTTGAATATTGATAAAATGACTCCCCAGCTTTCTTTTTAATTCCCCATTGATCCAATTTAAAGTCGTATAGTGATAGATTGCTATTTTCTCCAATTCCAGCAGTTGCAACGAGTAATTGCTTTACAGCAGGCAAGAGTAAACTTCCATCTGCAAGGGTTGTCCCGTTGTGAGGTGTTGCCAATGTCGTTACACTATGAACATATGACTTTCCGCCTTGGAACAATGGAGACATTTTTACATCTACATGCTGTTTTGCATACTCCCTCTCTTCTTGATTTCCTTCTTTTAATATTTGAACAAGTGTACGTATCGTTTGACCACCCATACTATGTCCTACTAAATGAACCTTATTTGTCTCACTCCAATTTTGGACAAACCCTGTATATGTTCTCCCATATCGATCATGCCCATGTTTCTCAGCATGAGCCGCTCCATAATCTACTGTTCCCCCATTAATTTCAGCATATAACTCACAAGCACGATCCCAGTTACTTGATAACGGTCCAACAGCAGCGGTATGTACACTGTATCCATCTCTCTTTAAATTCTCTTGAATATCATGTACACCCCCCCAATACTTTACGCCCAATAATTCATCTCTTCCCCACCCTGTAAAGCCATGTACCAAAATAATAGGATTGTTATTTTTCTTTCCTTCCTCTGCGTGCGTTGGCACCGGAAGTATTACACTCGAAGCGATAAAACATAAAATCAATAATCCACAGAATAACCTTTTCATTTTCCGTCCCCTTTTCTTTTTCTCTCCCTGATAAAAACGTTTTCAATTTCACCTCCTTTTTATGTAATAGAAAAAAGATCCACAAAGATATACCAACGCAATTAGCAATGGCTATATAGTGTGGATCTCCAATTCTCTATCACAATTATTAACTTAAAGATACTGTAAACTATCTTATCTGAATTGTCTATCAATTATGAAGTATTACATAGTTGATAAAGTTTTGTTGACAACTCCCTTTTCCTTTTAACCTTCATCCTCAAAAGTAACAAATTTGACCGATATTAATTTATGAAAATCTTTGACTTGCCTTTTTATCTTTAAATATTCAGTTATTAATGTATTGTCTGTCGACATTTTAGGCCTTTCGTAACCCAATAATTTTTTGAAGTGAATAATCTGTAACTTTGTTTCATCCGCTTTTATCTTTCTATATACATCCTTTTTCGCAACAATAAGATACCTTTGAGACTTATAATCACGGGAATTTCCAATCCAAGCATCGCTGTCATATGAAACAGGAATTTCTTTACTGTTTAAATCGATACTTGTAATATGTTTTTCCTCTTCATGCGCAAATAATAGCGAAGCCCCTTTTGGGATTTCCGGTAATTTTTTTATAGAAGTATAACCGTAGCGATTATTCATATCATTCTTCCGCAAAATTCGATCTTTTATCATAGCTCGCGCTGTAGATTCATCTATAATAAGCACTTTATTTTCACCAAAAATCCCCGTTTTCACTTCAAATACTTCTTTTTCTTCTATATTTTCTTTGTAACGTTCAAAAATAGGTAAAGTAAATTGTTCGTCCCCAATCATTATCATCCCGTTCGCAGGCCGTTTATTTTCTTCAGAGGAAGAACAGGCACTTAGGCTTGTGACAATCAGGACAATTAATATAAAAAAAGATATTATTTTTCTCATTATGACTCCTTTCATTGTCTAAATTAATTTTCAGGTATACTCATTATGGTTATCTTCTATTTACCTTTGATACAATCAAACCTTAATAATCTTATTTTACTGATCCATAGTCCTATAAAGTTTTTGTAGGTAACGCCAACGAGTCATAAAGAAATACAAGATTTGTATACATACAAATGAAATTAAGATGATAATTGAACTATTTAAAATAGAAAAATCCACTAATTGTTGCAGTGCGATATATGCGACTGCAGTATGAATTACCGCAACAACAATTGGTAAAAAGAACATGATTAACAACTGTCTTGTTACAACACCTTTTAGTTCTCGTTTACTTAATCCCATCTTTGAAATCATTTTATATTGTTGTTGATCCCGGTCTAAATCTGTATATAAACGGAAATAAATAAAGCTCGCTGCAAATGTAAAAAAGACAATTCCCACTAAAACACTTGCCATAAGTAACAATCCGTTTGTTTGTTTCGCTTGTAACCACTGCAATGTTAAAGCTTCGAAATAAAAACTACGCTCTCCACTCTCTCTACCCAGTATGTTATTTAATTGATGTGAAATTTCCTTTGTTCTCATCCAATCATCTACAACAAATCCGTAAATACGCTCTTTAGACATCGTGATATCCTCACGAGCAATGAATGGAACTTTATCATATACTTGGTCTTGCACTGCAATTAAAGTATTTCCTACTTCATGTGGTAAAACCAAATTCTGTACAGCTTTTTTCACATGAAATGTTTTCATCCACTCCCCATGAATCACTTCAATTTCTTTTTTAAATTCTCCATCTTTAAACTCTTGTTTTTGTGCTATCCATCCTGGGACTAACAAAATCTCATCTTCTCTACCAAGCTTTTCCGTTTGGTAGCCAAGAGCTTTCGCAAGATCATTGTATTCACTTAATTTCATAACAGTAACATTGCTTTCCGTATATTTAGTAGAGGCAGAGCCCATTCGATAAGGAATATTTGCCTCATTAAGAGATTTCTTAATTACAGAAAGATGCTCATTTTCCATCTTATTTTCTTCAAAACTCATATACGTAAACGTATACGGATTGGTCATTCTTGACAGTTCTTTATTTCCAAGTGCAGCGGTAGTTCCAATTGCGGTGAACGCGACTGCCGAAATAATAGACACTATAAAAAACATCGTTGCATTATCTTTCATTCGATATATTAGCTCTGAAAGCGTCAATATATTTGTTTTCTTTAAAAATAAAGATTCTCGTTTTTTGGCAGCTTGCAACAGAAAAACACTGCATTGCGTATACAGAAAATAAGTACCGATTATAACCAATAACACACCTAATCCTAATAACGGAAAAGAGATAATTCTTCTAAAGTTAATATAAAGTACGATTCCATATCCAGAACTGATACTAACAAATGATAGAAGCGATAAAATAATAGAAGATTTCGGTTCAGGTTTTGGTTTTTCCTCTGCTTGAATGAGTTCCACAAGCTCTGTTACTTTTATCATTTTAAAAGTAAACAGTGATACAATTAAAAATAAGAAAAGAAATGTAATAACAGTTAATAGTACTGCTTGAGTTGGAATATAGAAAGGTAATCCATTGTTAATCATTAAAAGACTTGCACTAATGAGTAGTACTAATTTTGAAAATATAAGGCCGATCATAATGCCTATAAAGATTGAACAAAATCCAATTAACATATTTTCAATGAGCACTAACTTCTTTAACTGCCTCATCGACATTCCTTGCATCATTAAAATACCAAATTCTTTTTTACGTGTTTTTAAAAACGAGCTTACTGAATATAAGATAAAGAAAAATGAAAAAATAAAAATCAAACCTTGTGAAATTCTAAACCCGATTGTACCAAGTTCACTTATTGTTTCACTTGTAGATTTTAACTCCCCCGTTAAATTAGGATGAAATAACAAAAGTGCATACGTAAAGAAAATCATGATAGAAAATGTACTGCTTAAAAAATGAGCGGCATATGTCCGTTTATTACGAAAAACATTATTAAACGCGAATTGACGAAAAGTCATGCCTTTTCCCTCCTAACAACGAGAGAACATCCATAATCTTTTGGTAAAAAGCTTGTCTACTTTCACCACAGTAAATTTCATTATACAATTCACCGTCTTTAATGAAAATAACGCGACTACAATAACTTGCTGCATATGGATCATGAGTAACAAGCATCATAGTTGCACGTTCTTTCTTATTCAGTTCTTCTAACATACCCATCACATCATTCGAAGACTTAGAATCTAAGTTTCCCGTAGGTTCATCCGCTAATAACAATTGTGGCTTATGAATGATTGCACGAGCAATCGCGGTTCGTTGTGCTTGACCACCTGAAATTTCATATGTTCTTTTATGCAAAATATCCAGAATGCCTAACTTTTCTGCAACTTCTTCCACCCGCTTATTCATTTCCTTTACAGCCACTCCATCTAACGTCATTGGCAACACAATATTTTCTTTTACGGTAAGCGTACTGAGAAGATTAAATGACTGAAAAACAAATCCTAATTGTTGACGACGAAATAATGCTAATTTTTCAGATGATAACTGAAAAGGATTCGTTCCATTTATTAAAATTTCACCTGATGTTGGTGAATCAATCGTCGATACCATATTTAACAATGTTGTTTTTCCACTACCAGACGGACCCATAATACCAACGAACTCACCCTCTTGAATAGATAAATCAATATCAGTAAGAGCTTTATAAGGAACTTTCCCCTTATATACTTTACTAATCCCTTTCGCCTGCAATATTTCCATACCACATTCTCCTTTCATTTATTCTGCTTAGTTTAAAGTGTAAAGGAGTTATCTTACATCTCATATTGATTCGTCTTTCATTTACCTTACAACTTTGTAAGATTTCTAAAAAAAGCTGATGAAAAAGTCTATTTCATCAGCTTTTTATGAGATATAGAAAATAATTCGTACAGTTGTACCTTTTCCAACTTCAGAATGTATTTCTACTTTATGTCCTAAATGTTTCACAATTTCATATACGAGATATAATCCCATCCCAGTAGACTCTTTAAAATCTCTACCATTTTCTCCTGTAAAGAAAGGTTGAAACACACGTGGCATATCTTGTTTTGGTATACCTACTCCAAAATCCCTCACTTCTAAGATGGCGGTCTTGTCTACATTATATGCTTTCATTATAATTTTTTCTCTACTACCGGCTGAATACTTAATTGCGTTAGATAGAATTTGACCAACTAAAAATTGGAGCCATTTCACATCACTTTCTACCATAATGTCTTTTTCAATCTTAACTTCTGGATATACAAAATTCCGGATAAAAAAGCGCTTATGTTCATGTATTACTTCATTTACTAACTTGTATAATTGCACTCTTTCTACGTAGAAATCTTGTGTGAAAGTTTCTAGACGTGCCACATATAGAGCCATTTCTAATCCCTTTTTTAATTTATCTGCTTCTTCACCGATACTCTCTAATCTAGGATCAACTTCATCTTGTGTAATCAATTCAATAACAGATAGAGGTGTTTTCATTTGATGAATCCATTGATTCATAAAGGTTAAATGCTCTTCATTTTTACGTTCCTGCACTTGTAACTGATTCTGATAGTGACGATATTGGACTTCTAATAACTCATGTAGCGCGGTAGATAGGACTGCAAAATCTGATTTTTGTACAGATTCATCTAAGGATTGCATCGGATTTGCCAATCTTTCATAAAAAGACTTATGGGTAAAATAGCGATATAGTAAATACGCAAGCAAAAAACATAACCCTAAAAACATTGCGTAAAGCGCAGTTGTCATATGGTGATAGCCATCAAACCAATAAACAAGAAAAATAGCGATGAATTGAAAAATTGTAAAGCATAGAAGTGGAATATGCTCACGTATAAATAGTTTTATCATTATTCTCCACCGATTTCCCATGTTATATATAATCGATAACCGACACTACGAATGGTTTCAATTGCACCTTGAATACCTAATGCTTGCAACTTTTTCCTAACACGTGTTGTATTAACACTTAGTGTATTATCATCAACATATGATTCACTATCCCAAAGTTTGTTCAACAACACTTCTCTACTTACAACGCGCGGATAATTTTTCATTAACATTTCTAACAAAATCGCTTCATTTCTTGTTACATCAATTTCTTGATTACGTAATTGTAATACTAAGCGCTCTGGAAACAAAGTAAGCCCTTGTTGTTCAATCATTCGTTCTTCTATTTTGGGTGCATAGTCTCCATATGCACGCCTTAGTTGACTACGAATTTTCGCCATTACAACTTCATAATGAAACGGTTTTGGAATATAATCATCCCCACCATTTTCTAATGCCATCACTTGATCCATTGTTCCTTCACGCGCTGAAATAAATAAAATTGGACACGTTGAAATAGCGCGGATTTGCCTGCACCAATAATATCCATCGAAACTTGGTAAATTAATATCTAGTAGCACTAAGTCTGGTTTTTCTTGTGAAAAAATATCTAATACACGTTGAAAATCAACAATAACAATCGCTTGATATCCGTATTTCCCGATATAGGAATATAATAATTCCGCAATTTTAGGATCATCTTCCACAATCATAATTTTAACCATGTTTTCATTCCTTTCTTATAATCTCTACGTAAGCATATACTACCATATTTTTTCTTACTTATTTTTAAGAATTCATTGCATGACTATTTAAATACTTCATTTCTTCGCCTATATGACAGCTGTCATCTCCTTTAACTGACACTTATGCATACAAAAAATTCCTTTTTAAAGATACAATAATGACAAAATTATAAGAAAAGAGGAAAATAATGAGAAACAACAACAAAAGAATTCGTTTGCTTGATATATTAAGGGGCTTTGCTGTATTAGGAACACTTGGAACAAATATTTGGATTTTTGCATATCTAGGGGATATTTCTTATATTTTTACATTCGATCATGCAATTTGGTGGACGTCACTTAATGATTTTATCCGGCTGGTCGTTTTATTTTTAGTAAACGGAAAGCTTCTCGGTTTATTAACAATCATGTTTGGTGTGGGACTTGAATTGAAATATAAACAATCTTTACGAAAAGGAAATACGTGGCCTGGCGTCTACCTATGGACTTCTTTTATACTTTTATTGGAAGGTTTCATTCATTTCACCCTTGTTATGGAATATGATATTTTAATGAGCTATGGGATAACCGCAATTATTGTCGCTTTTATTATTAAACGTGGTGACAAATGGATTAATCGATCTATGAAAATATTAGCCTTGTAAAACGATACAAGAAAGGCGGCAGTAAAATGATTCGTATTGTAATTGCTGAGGATCAAAAAATGCTTCGCGGAGCCCCCGTTTCTCTATTAAAATTAGAAGATGACATTGAAGTAATTGCAGAAGTTTCAAATGGGCTAGATGCCTGGAACATTATTACAAAACAACAACCCGATGTGTGTCTTCTCGATATTGAGATCCCCGACATCACTGGACTGGAAATTACAAAAAAATTAAGAGCTATGGGACATCCCGGCAAAATAATGATTGTTACAACTTTTGCTCGTCCTGGATACTTACAAAAAGCAATGGATGCAAAAGTAGAAGCATATTTACTAAAAGACGAACCGATTGACTTTCTTATTGAGGCCATTCGTAAAGTAATGAACGGAGGACGTGTGGTTAGTACAGACTTAGCTGCTACGCTGTTTTTAAAAGAAAATAACCCACTAACTGACCGTGAAGCAGAAATACTCTGTATGGTTAAAAACGGGATGACAACGAGAGAAATCGGTAAAACATTGTATTTAACAAACGGAACTGTTAGAAATTATTTATCATCTGCCATTCAAAAACTTGAAGCTGAATCAAGATTTCAAGCCATTCGTATCGCTGATGAAAAAGGATGGATATAAAACTTGAATTTCCCATATCAAAAAATTCAGTATTTTTGAAGTCTGTTTTTCCCATAGAGCAAGTACTATAATCAAATGAAAATTATATGAAAGAAATGAGTTAACTAATGAAACAGCAAAAGCAATATTGGAACGAGGTTGCACATGAAAAACAATTTACAACTCCCTTTCGTAAAGTTTCACTTTATCTCCGCCTTCCTCAAAGCATACTTGTAAAAGCACCACACTCATTTTCTGACATAACCTTTACTATAACACCTCTACAAAGGAGGAACTAATATGGGTCTCATTCCTTATAATGAAAGCGATGTTGATTTATTAGCACGTTTAATTCGTGCTGAGGCTGAAGGTGAAGGTAGACAAGGCGAACAGCTTGTCGGCTGCGTTGTAGTAAACCGTGTTTTTTGTGACTGCTTAGACTTTAAACAAATACGTACCGTAAGTGATGCGGTATATCAAACTCCAGGTGGATTTGAAGCTGTACAATACGGATATTTTTATCAACGTGCTCGTGACTCAGAAAAAGAAATTGCAAGACGTGTGTTACAAGGTGAATGGCGCTGGCCAGCAAGATGGTCCCTTTGGTATTTCCGGCCGACTGGTGCTTGTCCACCGGAATGGTATAATCAACCATTTGCAGGGCAATTTAAAAGCCATTGTTTTTATGAACCAATCGGGGATGAATGCCCGAAAATGTATACGCGATAATAACTTTATAAAATTCACCACATTCTATTAGTTACATCCTTAAGAATTCAAGGACGCGCATATACAAGTCCTTGAATTCTTAGTTATACTATTAATCACCTCAAACACAGCTTGATAATATAATTTGTGTTTGAGGTAGTATTCTATTCTACTTAGTTACAAAAATCCAATAAGGACACTATTTTCTCGGCACCTATTACAGATATAAGTAACGGTATCCGCGGACCACTTGGCTGATTGATAACAAGTCTATAAATGATTCTAAAAAGTAATTTTTGATTCTCTTTCATTATCTTTTTACTTTCATTATGACAAATTTCATATATCCGTTCCATTATCTTTGGACTATCCGCATTTGTAGGAACTATTTCACAAACTTCTAAAATCCACTTTTTCTGTACCTCTTCCAATGTTTCGTAAAACTCCCAATTCTTTTCTTTATTTACTTCAATCATTTTTTGCGGTTGTAAATTTCGAATCCAGTATTCCACACGATTACTTATTTTCATAATGTCAATCAAGCTATAATCTGCATCCACTTTCGCTAATATCTCTTGTAAAATATGAGTATCAAAGTTCACTAATGGCAAGACGCCTGCTACTTGATTAAATTTTGGTAAGCTGACATTTTCATCACTAACACTAACGCCGGAAAGCCTAATTACATCACGCAACTCTTCATTATTTAACTTATTATTTTGATAACCTTCTTTATATCTTTCATACTCAGTATAATTCCGAATCACATCCTCATCCATACCAATATGAAATGCTGCATTTGGTTTATATTTTGAAAACATAAATAGAATGACTTCTGGCAAATACACATTTAATAATTCACTTGGAGTAATGATATTCCCAGCAGAACTTGACATTTTTTGATTATTACCTTTTATGCCAATGAAATCATAGGCAACATAATTCGGTGCCTCATAATGAAAAATTTTACTAGCTATCTCCTTTGAAACATTATAACTACCTGTTTCGGCTGAATGATCTCTCCCACCCGGTTCAAAAATCACATCTTCTATCATCCATCTCATCGGCCAATCAATTTTCCAATTTAATTTCATGTGACTCGTTTGTATTACTGATAATACATTGTGACTCCCACATTCACACTCATATCGGATTGTTTCCGATGTTTCATCAAAATTTGTTATTTTTGTTGAATCTTTCCCGCATTGCTCACAATATAGCGTAATTGGATAAAAAGCCTCCCGCTCTTCTTCAAACGGTTCACTCGTTTTGAATTTCATTAATACGTCGTAGATTTCTTTTCTTCTTTTTAATGCTTGAAGTATATGTTGATTATATCTCCCAGTTTTATATTCTTCATGTTGATAAATAAACTCCACATCAATACCAAGAGTTTCTAATGATTTTTCAAATTCTTTTTCAAAATGCTCTGCATACGATTTATGGCAACCATATGGATCTGGAATATCACAATATGGCATACCAATATATTTCTCAAATGATGAATCAACGTTTTTTGGAACCTTTCTAAATCGGTCGTAGTCATCCCATGAAAATATAAATCGTGTCTTTTTCCCTAAATCTTGAAGTGCTCTTACAACAAAATAGGTCGTTATTATTTCTCGAAAAAATCGCAGGTAAAAAAATGAATCGAATAGAGTACATTAGATAAGGAAAAAAAGTATCATGACCTTTGTTATGAAGAATCGCTTTCAAAATTCTCCCTCCTTATTTTTTTATTTTAATAAACATCCATTTACCTTCAAAATATTCCGTACTTTCGGTTTGGATTTCGCATTATTAATGGGCAAAAAAAAGCCTACCACTTAATCATATTTACAGTGGTAGGCTTTAGATATACTTTTATATGTTTTAAAAGAAGGGACAATCTATTTGATCAATAAATTCCCAAGGTTTATTTTCTACACATTCGGCGGGTCCTTTCTGTTCCATCGACACTTTTCTAAGAGGATTTACTTCAATTTTAAACATAGAAGTAGGTTCAATATACATGGAAAAAACATGGCTGCTAGGTAAAGTTTTAGATACATCAATATCGCCTACTTGTTTAAACAATTGCTGGGCACCGTATAAAAAAAATTTTGTTTCATCAGATTGCTTATTAATCCATGCGATCATTTCAGAAGATACAGATTTATTTAAATAGATTTTTACCCGATCACCACGCTTATACCGCTTACGCCCCATACTCACACCAACTAACTAATTGTTAAATTTGTAAATCCCAATTCTTTTTGTTTATGTTCTCTATACCGTGGGGAACATGTGTAAACTAATAATCCACGTGCATTTGTAAATAGAGGGTTATCTACAAATATTACATTTTTTAAACGACCTTTTTGTTTTAAAATAAGTTGCAAACTGTTTTTAATGATGACAGCGCCCCCGCCATATATAAATACATACGGATCATCTTTCATATCATCAATTTTATTAATAATATCCGTTGCAACTCGTGCAGCTAATCCTAGAAATGCTTGTTGTGACTCTTCTACTAGCATTGCATGCCTTGGGTGTTTCTCATTTAAATATATTTGATTAAACTCTGTAATACTATCTATTGTTTTTGTCGGATGCTTCCGATTCCATCTTGTAATAATCTGCAATAAAGTTTCTTTAACTCCATAGGACAATCCTTTACTTAATTGCGGTCTAAAATTCACTCCAAACGAAACAACTTCCTCAGTTGTACCCGCACCAATATCAAAAGATAATAATGTTTTATCCACAAAATCAATCTCAGTAATGGCGTCTTTTTCACTTTCAACTTTATGTTTTAAGATATTACCTTCTTCATCGTATACGATCCCCCAAGTACCAGATGCTCCTTCAGGTAAACATTTACAGAACTCAATGGATACATTTATCGTTACATCTCTTCCATTTGGATAATGAAAAATAACTTTATGATTTCCCATATAACGTTTAGCATTTTCCGCCGCTATTTCTTGCGTAATGGTTTGCATTGGAAGAGCAACTGATAAATCGTAGCGAATATTCATATGATCTAATTTCGGACTATGACGCATAGCACTAATTGCTAAACCTGATAAAATCGTTAGAACCATTAATTCATCTGTAGATTTATTAGACTTCTTCTCTACTTCTGTCCCTTTTAGCTGATCATTGATAACCTTTTGCCCAACAATGTAACGTACATTATTTAACATGAGAGATGGTGAATTTATAGTTACATCAATATGATTTTCCACTTCAGATATCGGTACATCTTCTTCATCCAATAAACCTGTCGGTTCCCCAATATATAGTGAATATATACTTGGAATATAAATCGGATTTTGGCCTTTCACCATTAATTTTAAACCGTTATTTCCAGCGTCTGCACCCGCTTTTAAAAGTATGGACATATTTACCCCCCAATTTAATCTGACATCCCTTCCAAATATATGCAAATAATAACTTTAACATTCAAACCAAATAGAAATCTTTTTCCTTTCTGTTTTTTAATATTTATTTCTAAACTGAGAAATAAATAATTAACTTTCATAAATTTATCTATTTGTGTAAAATGTATTTGACATTACTCCCTGTCATTTTTATACTATTACGTGTAAAGAGTTTTTTACACTTATAAAGAGGTGAATACGATGAATCAGAATAAGTTTATTTTCGTAGTTATTGTACTATCATTACTTGGAATACTGGCCTATAGTGCATATAAATATATGACCGAAGGAACTATTCTCGGAGGGACTATTTTTGTGTGCTCCTTAATAATTAGTTATTTAATAAATCATATGACATGGGGAGATCCAAACGGCGTGTCAGAAGAAAGTCAAGATGAAATGGGACAACAAATTACATATAAAAGTTTTAAAATTGGATATTTTGTATTAGTCGTTATTATGTTTATTTTATTGATTTGGTCAGAAGGATTTTCTACCTTATATTCGCTTGATAATATTCATAATCTCCCTTTATTTATAGCACTTTGTTCTTCATTCATTGTTATTCCACTTGTAGAATTCGTTGTTTCGAAGCGATATCAATAAAAGTATACATAATAGGAGAAGGCATTCCCTTACATAGGAATGCCT
>NZ_JBFTMC010000068.1:0-30537 GCF_056396765.1 Bacillus sp. 05T22 | reverse complement strand
GTTACATTTAGTGTATTTATTACATGCGTATAATTTAATATATATATATATATATATTAAATGTATTAAGAATATTGTAGTATAGTTAAAAGGAGATGATTTTATGCTGAAAATAGAACAAAACAAAGTACGTTTAATTTCAGGAATTAGCTTATTAATATTGGTTTTGACTAATTCTTTTATAAAAAGTGATTCTTGGGTCATTTGTATAGATGTCATTTTAGTTTTGGTTAACTTATTTTTATTTATAATCTCTAGAGATATAACAAAAACCAATTTACTTAGAAAAAAAGATAAGCTAGATGAAATAAAATAATTTTGTATTATTTATAAGGATGCAAGACGATTAATGTGAAATCGTCTTTTATTTTTTGATGAAAAAAGAAAGTAAACTTTTATTCAAAAGTTTTTATTTCTTTTAAGCATACATGAGATTCTGTAACTTTGATTCAAACTATGTATTATAATGAAATATGTGATAAAACTTATATCTAAAAAAGTGGGGACAATTCTATTATGTATAAACTCAAAACAACAGAAACCAACAATAGTGTAATCGAGTTTATTGAAAATGTTGACAGCCTAAAAAAACGAGAAGACGCATATCAGTTATTAGATATCTTTACTGAAACAACAGGTTATCCAGCAAAGATGTGGGGACCTAGCATTATTGGATTTGGTACATACCACTATAAATATACATCTGGTCATGAAGGAGATGCTCCATTAGTAGGCTTTTCCCCTCGCAAGGCCAAAATTAGTTTATATTTTGCAACTGGTGATCCTAAGCGAGAAGAACTATTAAAAGACTTTGGAAAACACACATCTGGAAAGGCGTGTATATACATTAATAAATTAGCAGATATTGATATTAATGTTCTAAAAGCGCTAATTAAACAATCTGTCAGTTTTTTGCAAGAAATGTATCCAAATCATTAACGTGTATATGACAATCAAATGAAGTAAGTAACAGGTGTTTTGAACACACGTCAAAATACCTGTTTTTAGAATACTTCCTTTTAAATATATGTCATGATTTTCTAACTATTTATTAAAATCACATCCAATAATAACAACTCAAAAAATATTACTTAAATAGAAAGTGGTAAGTTCAACTTTTTGGGAATATCAGCTTTAAAATGCGGAGTATGTTGTATAGAAAAAGAATACCCTTCTTGAACGAACGATATTTCATTATTATGAAAATGAAATGGTACATCGTTTTGTCTTATATGTTTCTGAACCCTTTGAATGAACTCAAGACTCGACGTCCCAAATGAAATATGCATTTTCGGCGGCAAAGCTTTCATTGCAATCGGAATCCAAGGCCTTCTCTTCCAGCTTGCAACAACATGAGCCGTTCCACCAACTACAAAGTTAAAAATTTCACCAACTCCAAATGTTTTCATGTATAAATTGGATTTTAACCACTCTCTAAATGTAGGTACACTTTCAACTGGGCAACCTACTTCCCTTATATATAGAATATTTAAAGGTGTATACGGAACTAAAATACCTTCATCAATATATTTATGTGCAATAATTTCAAGAAGATTTCCATCTCCATCACGAAAATATAAATTTAACCGACTATCCTCTTCATCAATTTCATGACCATCTTCCCACCTTACAACAAGCAAACCCGATTCTTGAATCCATTTTGCTGTTTCGTAGAACTTTGAGAATGGTACTTGAAAAGCAAAATGAGCAGGCGAAATTGGTTCATATGCTTCTTCAAAAACTAATGTAACATATGGAGTTAATTTAAAACTTATTTGTTTATTCGTTTTTGATAAAATTGGAATCCCAAGACGCTTTGCATACACTTGTTCTACCCCTTGAATAGATACTGTTTGTAATTTCAACTCTGAAAAATGTGTAATCAACCTTATTCACCACCTTAATTTCCGTACATATAATCATTTTTATTAAAATCACTCCTATTTACATTACTATTCTACGAACTACTATTGTTCGAAAGCGTTTTCGTAAAGGTGCTAGAGGCAATGAATAATAGAACATTGCCCTCTAAAAAATTATCACTCAACCCCTAATTGCTTCTTCACTTCTTTATAGACACCCATATATGCTTTTAACTCTTTGAAAAGATCATGAATTAATGGTTTTGCATCCTCACTAAGCTCACCATCTTGCACGTATAACCCGTCTAATACAACTTGTTTTGGGATTGTATTCGCATATACGCCTCGCGCGACAATACGCATGCTATTAAGCGCGTTTATACCGCCTTTTCCGCCGCCTGCAACCGCCAATAGTGCAACTGGTTTATGGACAAATTCACTGCTGCTTAAGAAATCTAATGCGTTTTTGAGCGCACCGCTCATTGCATTATGATATTCAGGTGTGCAAAGGACAACACCATCAGCTTCTTTCACTAATGTTTTTAATTTTGTTACCGCTTCTAATTCACGTTGTGATTCTTCTCCGTTATATAAAGGCAATTGTTCTGTTGCTAAATCATATAACTCTCCTTCAAATTGTTCAGCAATATATTTTGCAATGACACGTGTTCTACCAAATTTACGTGGTGTTCCGTTAATTACAACTAATTTCATGTTTATTTCGCCCCTTTGTTTTAAGTTCTACCTCTATACTATCAGAAAATTCTATACAAAAAACAATAAAAAGAGGGAAAAGCTTTGAGAAAATAGTATGAGAAATACAAAAAGAACTCATACTTTCGTATGAGTTCCTGATATATCAATTAATTATTCTTTACAACAGCGTGTCCGCCGAACTGATTTCGAAGTGCTGAAACCACTTTTCCAATGTGAAATTTGCCATACCAAATGCATCACTTAGTAACACTTCATCATTTCTTGCAACAAGTATAGCTCCATTGGAATAACCAGATTTCGACAGTTTTGACCTATACTATTGTAATTTAACTTTGTCCCCCATAACCCGTTTCCTACACAACATTATTTTTCACAGCATACAAAGCCGCTTGCGTCCGATCATCTACTTCTAATTTAGCAAGTACATTTGAAACATGTGTTTTAACTGTCTGTTCTGTAATATGAAGCTCTGCTGCTATTTCTTTATTACTTCTTCCTTTCGCAATTTCACACAGTACTTCTTTTTCCCTTTTTGTCAGCATAGAAAAACTATCTTTTTTCTCCTCTTTCACTGCCGGTCGTCCTAACAAAGCAGGCGTTACTTTCGGATGGAAATTTGCATTGCCTTGATATACAGCAATAATAGAAGCAACAAGTTGATCTGGCTGTACTTCTTTTAGTTGATAACCATCCGCACCAGCTTCCAGCGCTGGAAGAACGTAATCTTGCTCTGAAAAACTGCTTAACATAAGGATTTTAATTGTCGCATCATATTGCTTCAATCTTTTCGTCGCTTCAATTCCATCCATTTTCGGCATTGATAAATCCATTAATACTACATCTGGTCTTTCTTTTCGAACAAATTCTAACGCTTCTTCTCCATTCTCTGCTTCCCCTATAATTTCAAACTCCTCTTTCGTTTTTAAGAAAAATACGAGTCCCCTCCGCACAATATGATGATCCTCTACAAGTAATAGTTTAATTTTCAATGTGTTACTCCCTTTCAAACTGGTAATTGAATCTCAATCTTTGTTCCTTGTCCCGGTTTCGTTCTTATTCGAAATGTTCCTTTCATCAATTCAATTCGTTCTTTCATACTTTTCAAACCAAGTGCTGAATCTCTTACTGTTTCTCTAACGAACCCAATGCCGTCATCTTCAATTTGAAAGTGCAACTTATTATTTTCTATTTTCAAGCTAACAGATACCCTCTCACATGAAGCATGTTTTTTACAATTATGTAACGCTTCCTGGCTCACACGCCACAGCACTTCTTCTATTTCATCACCAATTGAAATAACCCCATCAATTCGAATTGTTACTTGAATACCTAACAGCTTTCCATAATTCTGCACTGCTTCTGCAAGCCCTTTTTCTAATCCTTCTGGCCGTAATTGCCAAATTAATAATGTCATCTCTTGCAGTGCTTCTTGTGATAATTCTCCTATATAACTTAGCATCTCTTGCAGTTCTTTGTTCTTTGTCATGTCAAGAGTACCTCTAGCGGTTAACATAATTGAAAATAGTAATTGTTTTACAGAATCATGTAAATCACGAGCGAGTCGATTCCTTTCCGCTACAACTACATATTTGCGTTCTTTCTCAACTAGCTTAATTCGTTGTATTGTTGTTCCAATTTGAAATGCAATTGCTTCTAATAATGCTAGTTCTTCCTCTAAAAAATGCGTTTTATGAGGTGAAGCAACATTTAATAAACCAAACTTCTCTGCCCCAGCCCGAAGAGGAATCGTCGCATGGTGTGTAATCTCTTCCGTCTCTCCCCAATTATATTCAATAGCATCTTCAATTCGTTTACACTCAATGATATTTGTCGCCTTTTCTAAACGTCCATTTACGAATCGATTCACGCACCAACAATCTCCTTCACACATCGGTTTCTTTTCCCGCCATGTGAGTGCTGGTGGCAAATTCCTATCAACAAGCATACGATGTGTTCCTTTTTCATCAATAAAAAAGATCCAGCCTGTTTGTAAATTCATAACTTGCAATAATGTATGTAATACTTTTTCTAACATTTCCTGTAAATCAGTTACCTCATTTAACAACTCTGCAATTTCTTTTAACGCCTCTAACCGTCGCATTTGCTTTTCATCATAGTTCATGTTCATCACCAACTACCATTATAACATTGAGAAATTTCTAAAAACTATAAATTTAAAAAAGAAGCTGAATGTATCAGCTTCTTTACTCTATATCAATCACTTTTCGATTTATGTTTTCTTCTTCTAGTTTAGGCAATGTGACAGTAAGAACACCGTCTTTAAATGCTGCCACAACGTTTTCTTGATCCACATTATTTAATGTGAAACAGTGAATGAATGAAAGATTCTCTCTTTCTGTCTTTATTATATCAAATAGTCAGTGAAATTTTCATTTCTGCAATATTAATATCCAATAAAAAACAAGGAGAATATCTATACAGGATGGAATACATAATTTGGAATATAAAACTCTTATTACTTTTGGAGGTTACTATGGGATATATTGAAGATTTACGAAAAATCATCGGTCCACG
Source organism: Bacillus sp. 05T22 (assembly GCF_056396765.1). Taxonomy (NCBI): domain Bacteria; kingdom Bacillati; phylum Bacillota; class Bacilli; order Caryophanales; family Bacillaceae; genus Bacillus; species Bacillus sp. 05T22. The sequence continues at coordinate 25,423 of NZ_JBFTMC010000068.1, read as the reverse complement.
ACCACTTAATTTAGCAGGTGTTGCAGTAGCCGTTTTAAATGATCAGGGACAAATTTTACTTCAAAAAAGACGAAATGGTATTTGGGGAGTTCCTGGCGGATGTATTGAATTAGGTGAATCAACAGAAGATGCAGGAAGACGAGAAGTCCTCGAAGAAACAGGCATTGAAATTGGAAAGCTTAACTTAGTAGGTGTTTTTTCCGSAAAAGAATTTTTTGTAAAATTACCGAACGGGGATGAGTTTTATCCCATCACAATCGCTTATATGTGTAAAGAGATAAAAGGCGGAACTTTACAAGCTGATGGCACTGAATCTTTAGAAGTAAAATTCTTCAACTTGAATCAATTACCAGAAAGTATTAGTCCTTTCATTAAGAAACTAATTCAGCAATAAGTTGTATCCATATAAAATGAAACTTTAATCAGTGGGGGTTTTCTTCATCCCCCACTGATTATTAGCCCTCACCAAACGGGCTTTTACGGACAGTTGATCCCCCGCCTATCTTCCTCGTTTCTCTCTGAATCTTGAGGTGGGGGTCTTACTGCCCGTTAATGCGGGATAAAGTACCAGAACATATAAAAAAAGACCTTTTATTTTAAGAAGGCACTGAAAAAGTGTTTGCTTTGAAAAAATAACACGCATTTTATCAATATGTTGAAAAAAAGGAGTCCATCACCTGTATATAGTAGGTGATGGACTCCTTTTTCTTATGAAGTGGACTTTTTCAGTGGCCTCTATTTTAAAGGTCTCTTTTTACATCACTCTCATTTTTTGTTTCTCTTCACTGCACTTCAGCATGTAAACAAGACTTAAAGTGTCCAATCGCAAACTCATGTCCTTGTTCATTAAAAGAGGCCACTGCTTTTTCATGTACAACTATATGAAATCCTTTATTATAAGCATCCACGGCTGTATGGAGAACACAAATATCCGTACATACGCCAACAAGATGAACCTCTTGTACGCCACGTTCTCTTAGTTTCATTTCTAAGTCCGTTCCAGCAAAAGCACTATAACGTGTTTTGTCCATATAGTATACATTCTCATTATCTTGATATTTTTCATACACCTTTTGTAACTCTCCGTATAAATCTCTTCCTTTTGTTCCCGCTATATTATGTGGCGGAAATAATTGTGTCTCAGGATGATAGGAATCATTTTTTTCATGTTTATCAATGGCAAACACAACATAATCTCCGTTTTCAATATACTGCTTCGTAATCGCTACAAGATGCTGGTATATATATTATCACTTTCATTTGATTTGGATATATTGATTGCAATACATCGGTAATTTCAAAATCTGGTCCTTCTCTTCTTTCATAATTCGAGTTTGGTAACCATGTGCCATAAATATATCTTCTCGTATTTTGAACTAAATCARCCGAGCCATTTATTTTAAATTCAGCATATTTACCTTCCGGAATTTCAAAATTGACAAATCCATTGTCTAATTCCGCAGCACTCCCCTGTACCTCTTCTCCAATAATGAATGAAAAGTTACCATCATCATGAAAATTACATGCGATACCATATGACATATTAGGTGCAATTTTCTCTGGAATTCTTAAATAATATTCATTACTTCCAAAATCAAAATAAAATTTTGGAATTTCCTCAAAGTATTTTTCATTGTTTAGATTGGTTTTATATTCAACACCGATAATATTCCTTTTATTTAATTGTACAATAGTAGGTTTATTCATAATCAAGTCTCCCTTCCTCTCCTTTTTATGGTCAAACAAATTCAGTTTAGCTTGTAAATGTAAAGCGATTTCTGACTTTCGATATTTAGCAGGAGTCATTCCAAAATAATTTACAAATGCACGTGTAAATGCCTCTTGGGAGTTATATTGAAAATTAATCGCAATTTCTAATATATTCTTTTTTGTTTCCCTCAATAAAATAGCAGCTTCAGATAACCTTCTGTTTCTTATATATTCTTGTACAGAAAAACCTGTGATTGCTTGAAAAAGCCTTTGAAAATGAAATGGAGAAAAACAAGATTGCGAAGAAACTTTAACAACATTAAGTCTGTCCTGTAGGTTGCCTTCAATAAATTCAATAGAATTTTGTATTCTTTCAAAGTAATCCATTTCCACTTCCCCTCCCTTATAAGAATATTTTATACATTCACCAATAATTTTTTTGATAATTTGTGCTAATTCTTCTTTCTATTATAATTCAGTAGAGCCTTTTCGCCTGACAATCAATTCATTTATTTCATGAAAAACATACAAAACAAAAAAGTACATTACTTTTTCAGTAATGTACTTTTTGTTACATATAACGTGTTAGCTATTTTAAGATGCAGGTTTATTTTCAAATTTAGCCTGTACAAAGTTAATAACTTTTCCCGCTGGATCATTATTTTGAAATTGAATTGCAGTTATTGTATGATACCCTRTCTCTAACGTTTTTTGTTTTAATTCTACTGTTGTCTGCGTCATGCTAGTAACATGATGTTTATCTTCAAATATACGATCTACGAATACGAATGTTTCTTTATCATTTTGAAAATCGACAAGTTCTAATTCAACTTGCTGAATTAGAGTGTCCTTCTTTACAAATACAGTTGGTATCTTACCATTTTCAGAAGTACCATCTGGTGTGATTACCTTTACTTTCCCTTCACCAATTGGAGTTGCCCCTTCAGGAAAAGGAGTTACACTCTCATCACTTGCATTAACAACTTGTTCTTCTTGTTGAGACTCTATTTCTTCTTTTGCTTTTGGTACACTACACCCTACTAATAACAAAGCAGACAATCCAGCGATTATGAATTTCTTCAAAATTCATCCCCCCTGTACATTTATTCTTTATTTATTATACAGAAATAACTATCTGTTCTAAGCTCAGTTTTTTTAAACTTCCGTGAACAAACATTCTGCTCATCATTACTGTACCATACTTTCTTTTTTAACATCATTAATTTTTTCAAGAGATAATTAGAAATTTCTTCTTATTCTCCATTTTAACCCATTATCACTAAAAATTATTCCAGTCTAGAAAAAATTCTTGTCACAGAAGAAAATCTTAAATTGTAGTGAATCTAGTACAAAGGTTCTTTTCATAACAAATCATATTGTGAGAAGGTTCATGTTGAATAATTATAGATGTTTCATACTGTGTATTAGATTCTAATCTGTTGAAAGGTTTAATCGATAGCAAGAAACAAATCGTGTATGGTTTAAAAGATTACAATCAGTATAAAATCAAATTTGATTATTTTGTTGAACAATAAAAGCCTAAAAATTAATTAACAAATCTACTTCATAAAAAAGACATCGGTACATCCGATGTCTTTTTTACATAGCATCCTACAAAATAAACTTTGTAATATCTTTTACTTCTTTTCGAGCAAGTTTCTTCGGTTTATCTTTTGGATACCCTAGCGAAATTACCATATTAATTTGTTTCTCAGGCTCAATTTGTAAATATTGTCGCAGTTCATTTTGAGCTAATAACACCGGCCCTGTCATCGGGCAAGTCCCAAGACCTCTTGCATATGCTGCTAACATTAAATTTTGCGCAGCTAAACAACTACTCTTAATCCCCTCTTCTTCCCATACTGAATCTGGAACGAAGTCAATTGGATCAAATATTTTTTCACGAAACTTTGACTCATATGGTGTAGCTAAACATACGATTAAAACCGGTGCATCAGAAAAAGCAGTTGCATACGGTCCAAACGAACGCGTAAGTAATTTTCCTGCTTTTTCTTCTCCTTTTCCCGTTGCTTTTTCAGCCAATTTATGTAAAGCATCCCATGTCATTTGCTCAATTTCTTTAATTTTATCCCGATTCATAATAACAATAAATTCCCACGTTTGCGAGTTCGTATCGCTTGGAGCATAACGAGCACAATCAATAATTTCCTCTATGTCACCAACAGATACTTCTTGTTCTGTAAACTTCCGAACACTGCGTCGTCCGTGAATTACTTCTTTAAATGCTTCATAATTCATATACATAAAATCCCCTTTTATAGCGTTTTCAAAAATTGTCCTATGCTTGATTATATCACGAAAAAAAGCTGGAGGAATACCAGCTTCATTTTTCTTGCGCATTCAATTTATTACTTTAAAGGTAGCGATGCTTTCTTCATAAGCTTCTTGTAACTTCCTTGTGACAGGTCCCCGTTCACCATTACCGAATGATCCGTCTCCAATTTGAATGACAGGGAGTATTTCAAGGGGCGTTGCTGTAAAGAAGCACTCATCTGCCTCGTAAACTTCTTGTAATGAAAACTCTCGCTCTTCTACTTCAATATGTAGAGCTGTTGCTAATGAAATGACATGATGACGAGTAATTCCATGTAAAATAAGTTGATCCGCTGGGTGCGTAATCACTTTATTATTTTTTATAATAAAGAAATTCGAATGGCATCCTTCTGTTACAATTCCATCTCGAACTAATATCGCTTCTTGATACCCTTCTTCATTAATTTTATTCTTAATCATAATATTAGGAAGAAGATTTAAAGATTTGATATGGCAAAACTTCCAGCGAATATCCTCTTCCACTGTTACTTTTATTCCCTTTTCCAATAGAGATAGCGGTCTCGGGAATGAAACAATGTTTGCAAAATAAGTTGGCTCTAGATTTGATTCATATACATGATTTCGTGGCTGCATGCCTCTTGAAATTTGAATATACACATTCCCATCTTCTTGAAATTGATTTTTCTCAATTAATTGCTGAAGTTGTTCAATTAATTCTTCTTTTGTAAAAGGTGGAACAAGATGAATTTCCTTCATAGATTTAAAGAATCTTTCTAAGTGTAAATCTAGTAGGTGAGGTTTCCCATTATATAAACGAAACACTTCATATATACCATCACCAAATTGTAAACCTCGCTCTTCTAATGCAACCATTGGCTGTTCTTTCTTCGTATTCACAATTCTTCCATTAAACAAAATCCAATCTTTATGAACACCTGTTGCCATATTACCACTCCTTTCCTAATAATTATTTTCATTTTACAACTTATTCGCATTAAATATAAAGAATTTTCTGTTTTAACAAAAGTAATTGTCACTTCAATCAATACATAATGTGCATAACACATGTTTTGACTTGCCCTTTTCAACACGAATTGCATAGCTATTACAATGATAAGTCCAATTAGCACGTCTATAATTTTAATATATTATTTTCTCACAAAAAGCCCTCCCTCTAAGTTCTTCTGTTTGCAAGACATTCAAGGCAGGGTGTCATTCAATTCTATTGATAATCTTTTATATTTTAATATTGATCATATTTGATATAAGATGAATCATTATATATCCACTGATTTCCTCCTAGATTTAGCCAACCGTTTTCATTTGCGTATACTAAATAGGATTCTGGAGAATTTAACTTTCTAATAACTGAAGACGATGTYGATGGACCGCTTCTTAAATTCACATTCGTCCCTCGAATATTCGCCACTCCAATCGGACTTCCATCACTATTTCCGTATTTCACATAATCAATATACGATGGATCATTATATATCCATTGGCCTGTCCCTAAATCTAGCCAACCGTTACTTTCCTGATAAACTACATACGATTCTGGAGAATTCAACTGACGAATCACTGAGGATGATGTTGATGGGCCGCTTCTTAAATTCACGTTCTTTCCTCGAATATAGGCTATTCCTATCGTTTGAGGAGCTGGACTTGGCGGTTCTGGATTTGGTGGGTTTGGATTTGCCGTTAATCCTAAGATTACAGCAATTCCTCTTGCATATGCTTGGCATAAATCTTCTATAAACTGCGGATTTTTTAATAAATTTGCATCAAATGTTGTATCAATAAAAGCTGTTTCTGTTAATAAAGCATCCATAGCTGTTTCCCTTAGTACTGCATAATTGGCCTTTTTTGCACCACGATCACGCAAACCGTATTTCGTTAAAACAGGATTAACTGCTGCATGCATCTTTTGTTGCTTGGCTGCTGCAGAACTGCTATCTGATAGTCCATTATAAATATAACTTTCAAAACCTGTTCCACCGCCACTATTAATATGAAATGAGATGAAAAAATCTGCTCCGAAAGAATTAGCAATATTTGCACGTTCTGATAATGAGATAAAGACATCACTATCGCGCGTCATCTTAATATTAATTGCATAATTTGCAAGTAAAATATCTCGAACACGCTTAGCAATTTGAAGTGTTAGATTTTTTTCAACCAAACCGTTTCCAACAGCACCGGAATCGTATCCACCATGACCTGCATCTATAACTAGCTTCATATACCATTTCCTTTCTATATTTAATAGAGCTTATATTTATGCTCGTCCTATTTTATGTACAACATAAAAATTTGGTTACAAAACAAACAAAAAAACCACCTTATGTAAGGCGGTTTCCATCATCTCGATTGAGCCAATTTAAAATAAATATGTACGACTGATAATGAACATGCCGTATACAAAACAAACAAAATAGAATAGCCATTCCACTGCCACTATATATTAAGCCAAACTTCAAAAAAATGTTCAATATCGGTGGAAAGTGGATTGCATTTTGTAATACATACAAAGTAAAAAACAGAATAAAAAATACCGGAATGTATTGCCATTCATACGGTTTACGCTTTTTACGCATCATTTTCCGGATGAAAATTTGGCATAGTTCTGCTCCTATAAAACAACTCCCTATTAGTAAAAAACCAGACGTCATCGTCATACATCCACCTGCCTTATATTCATTTCTTTCCTTAGTTAACTTCTTTCCTTTTAGAAGCGTTTTATGTACATTTCACCGTTCCATATAAAGCCGAGTCCCTCTATAAAAGATTTAGCTTGTTTAGTTAGATCCCCTTGTAACACCTTGATATCTTTCATATCTCTACTCTTCATCATTTCTTCAAATGTAAAATAAGTGTTCGTTCCATATCCGTAACCTTGATAATCAAAATGAATTATTAAATTAGATAATATAGCACGCTCACCTTGAACGGTATAATCAATTACACCAATATATGTATCATCAATTTTTATACAATATTGAACTTCCTTTATATTCAAACCATGAGAAGCAAACATTTCTTCAACAACTTTTTTTGTTTCTGTACTCACTTTTTCAAACGTAATCATATTTTGTCCATCCTTTTATTATTATTGTATCAACTACAATACGTATTTATGAAAAAAACCTTAAGATCGTATGCAATCTTAAGGTTTTCTTATTTATCCCACTATTGGTGGGCTAATAATCAGTGGCGGATGCCAGTTTCACTTTATACTAAGCTATACGCACGCTTTGTTTCTTCATGAAACTCATTTGTATCATATTTATGCTCAACATAAATTTGGTGCCATACCATAAATGCAAGTACTGTCCAAATTTTACGGCTATAATCGCCTTTATCTGCACAATGTGCTTCCAGTAAGTTTAATACATACTGTTTGTCGATTAAATGCTCTGTTTTGCTTTCTTTAATAATATTAACAGCCCAGTCATGCATTTCATCTTTTAACCAATGACGAATTGGTACAGGGAATCCAAGCTTTTTACGATCTAACACGTGATCTGGAACGATTCCGCGCACTGCTTCACGTAAAATTGCTTTTGTTGTTCCATTTGCGATTTTTAATTCTGTTGGAATTTTAGACGCAACGTCAAACACTTCTTTATCTAAGAATGGCACACGAAGTTCTAATGAATTTGCCATCGTCATTTTATCAGCTTTTAATAAAATGTCGCCGCGTAGCCATGTGAACATATCGATGTATTGCATTTTGCTTACATCATCATAATCTTTAATTTCATTATACAATGGCTTCGTGATATCCATATAGTTAACACTTTCATTGTAATACTTCATTAACTCAGCTTTTTCTTCTTCACGGAAGATTTTCGCATTACCATAGTAGCGTTCTTCAATTGGTGTACATCCACGTTCTAAGAAGCTTTTCCCTTTAAATCCTTCTTTTAATGCTCCACTTAATGCTTTTAAGACACTTTTTCCTGGAGTAGGAATATAAGAGAACATTTTTAACGAGTTTGGTTCACGATAAATATTATATCCACCAAATAGCTCGTCCGCACCTTCACCAGAAAGAACTACTGTTACATGCTTACGCGCTTCTTTTGCTACAAAGTACAACGGTACAGCAGCTGGATCAGCTAAAGGATCATCCATATGCCAAATAATTTTTGGGAATTCGTTCATGAATTCTTTCGCTGTAATGAAGACACTATGGTTTGTAACGCCTAACTTTTCTGCCGTTTCTTTTGCTACATCAACTTCACTAAAGCCGCGGCGTTCGAAACCAACAGAGAATGTTAGAAGATTTGGATTCATTTCTCTTGCGATAGACGCAATGATAGATGAATCGATACCACCAGATAAGAATGAACCTACTGGTACATCACTACGCATATGAACTTTTACAGAATCATACAATACGTCGCGAATCGCTTGAATGTGCTCCTCTTTTGTCGCACTTGAAGCATTGAAATATGGTTTCCAGTAGCGATGAATTTCCATCTCTTTACCGATTTCTTTTACGAAATAATGACCAGGTTCGATTTTATTAATATCAACAGTTAATGTTTCTGGTTCTGGTCCATATTGATACGTAAAGTAATGTTGCAGAGAAGTTGGATTTACCCCTTTATCTTGCATAACATGCATGATACTTTTCTTTTCAGATGCAAAGAATGTTGTATCACCTTGCTGCGCGATATATAGCGGCTTAATACCGAAGTGGTCACGTGCACCGAAAAGTTTCTTTTCTTCACGATCCCAAATCATAAATGCAAACATACCACGTAGGTAATCTACACATTTCTCTTTCATGTGTGCATACAATGCGATAATAACTTCTGTATCAGATTGCGTTGCAAATGTTGCACCTTTTTCAAGTAGCATTTCACGTAATTCTACATAGTTGTAAATTTCACCATTAAAAATAATTACATATCGATCATTTTCATAAGTTAGCGGCTGATGTCCTGCCTCTAAGTCAATGATACTTAAACGGCGGAAGCCAAATTGTACATGTTCATCACGAAAATATCCCTCGTCATCTGGACCACGGTGGAAAATAATCGTATTCATATTTTCAAATTGATGTTTTTCTGTTTCTGAAAACTCTCTAGGGTTTTCACATAAACATCCTACAAAACCACACATACTTCTTACCCTCTTTCAGTTTTCATTCTGTTTCTATACTACTATATCAACCCTATTTATACTAGCATAATCAACTCGATATGGCGATAAAAACTATAAAAAAATCACTCTATTTCACATTTTACCCAATTTTTTTGTGTAAACATGAAAAATAGGCACTCACATTTGCGCACATTTGTCATATGATATTGCAAATTGATTTCTAGGAGGCAAAAACATGAGTGATGAAAAAAAAGAATCTTCGTCTCGTCCACCAATTCGTAGTTACTTAAAACAAATTGATGATTTTTTTGAACAAACGCCATTACGTGATGTAATTGCGGATATGAATCACTTTTTTCAAAAAGGAAACCGCTTATTAACATTCCCTGTCGACCTATATGAAACTGGAGAAGAACTGGTCATAAAAGCAGAACTCCCGGGCGTTCAAAAGGAACAAATCCAAATAGAAATTCAAAGTGAATACTTAAAAATCTCTGTTACTGAAGAAATCATGGAAGAAACAAAAGATGAAGTTTCACATAATTACTATCGCCGTGAGCGATCCATGTCAGGAGCTTCTCGCATGATTAAGCTTCCATATTTAATTAAGAAAAAAAGTACAAAAGCTTCCTATCAAAATGGCATTTTAGAAATCCGCGCTCCAAAACTTCCACAACAGCACGATATTTTATCCATAGATTAACCATTATATATATATTTTCCATATACAAAAAGAAGGATGCTGGGCATCCTTCTTTTATTTCAAGAGTCGCTCCATATCACGTAAAATGTCCTCATACGGTGTTTTGCTAATTCCATTATACTTTTTCATTACCTTGCCTTCTTGATCGACTAAGTAAAACGATGTTCCGTGGATAACTTGCCCATTCTCTGGTTTATCTACAAGCGATTGGAAATTATCCTTTGAAAATTTCGTGATATCCTCCAATGAGTAACCAGTTAACAAGTTCCAATTACTTGTATCCTCTGTGAACTTTTGTATAAATGCTTTCAAATTCTCTGGCTTATCAAGTTCAGGATCTACACTAAACGAAACGAATTGAACATCTAACTTTTTCTCTTTTGCCATCTTCTGCAACTTTGCCATATTCGCAGTCATCGGAGGACAAACCGTTTGACAATTGGTAAACATAAAATCAGCTACCCATACTTTCCCTTTTAAATCTTTTGTACCAAACTTCTTACCATCTTGATTTATGTATTGAAAAGTTTCTAAATCCCAATTTAATGGTTTACGGAGTTTTGATCCTGAGCCGCATCCTGCAAGTATAAAGAAGCAAAAAACAACTATGAGACCAATCAGCTTTTGATAACGCTTCATTTTCAAACCTCTCTTCTCTTTCCTAAATTTATGTATGACATGTTTATCATAACAAAAGTAAACACTATGCGAAAATTGTTTAGCCCATTTGTTCACGAAATCGTACGAATTTAGGTATGTTACTTCCTATTTTCGAGCGAATTACTAGACAACTGTTTCATTGTTTACTAAAATTATCTCCTTCCTGTCTCTTTACACAATAATTTTCAATAAGTCACTCGCTTTGTAAAGATATCCACACTATTTTTTACAATTTTTTAATCGTTAATCAATTTCCCTCACTTTTTTCCTTTACAACATTTCGATACAATACAACTACAAAGATTTTAAATGAGGTGATGTTCATGGCAAACCGCTATGAAAACATGGATAATGTTAGTACAAAAAAACCACTTCGTTCTTTTTTACGTTGGCGTAAAGAACGAAAACAAAACAAAAAAGATTTTTCTTATCTAGTAGAACAATCACCTGTAAAGAGTAGCCAGTTTTTACGAACGAACACTGAAAAAACAACAATTACATGGATAGGTCACTCAACATTCCTTATACAAACAAACGGGCTCAACATTTTAACAGATCCAGTATGGTCAAAGAAAATAAAGCTTGTACCGAGGCTAACGAATCCTGGCCTTACATTACAGGAATTACCTAAGATTGATATTGTCCTCATTTCACACGGTCATTATGACCATTTGGACTTTTCCACACTTCGTCAATTGAATTCAGATGTTCTATACTTAGTACCTACTGGATTAAAAAAGTTATTTACAAGAAAAAAGTTTATGCGAGTAGAAGAATATAATTGGTGGGAATTCACAAAAATTAATGATGTAGCATTTCACTTCGTACCGGCGCAGCACTGGACAAGAAGATCATTGTTTGATATGAATACTTCCCACTGGGGTGGATGGGTTATCGATAATAGTACAACAGATGAAACAATTTATTTTTGTGGTGATAGTGGCTATTTCCGAGGATTTAAAGAAATTGGCAACCGATTTTCTATTGATATCGCCTTAATGCCTATTGGTGCATATGAACCAGAATGGTTTATGAAAATATCACATGTTTCCCCCGAGGAAGCAGTGCAAGCCTTTTTAGACGTAAAAGCAACGCATTTCATTCCAATGCATTACGGTACATTTGCACTTGCTGATGAGACACCTAGAGAAGCGATTACCCGACTTCGTAACAACTGGAATTTACGTATGTTATCTTGGGAACAACTTCACGTATTATTTCTTGGTCAAACGTATTTTCCAGAAAAAATGCCCTCTGAGGAAAAAGAATCTATAAAGGAACACGCAAAATTATAAATCCCTTTCCCCTTTTATGCATATTATAAACTAAGGCTTTAATGAACTACTGATTTTCTGTTCATATAAGAACCGATAAAAGGAGAAAGGAATATTATATGAGGGAGTATTTACAACGACGCTTTATGATTTCAATAAGCGCCATTATCACGATTATCATTGTCTATTACAATCAGTTATAACATCTCAGTTAATAGAACTTCTTCCTCACTCCTAAATAGTCTCATTCATTTAAAATGTTGCTGTAGATGAAAAGATAAAAAGAGCTACCCTCAAGTAGCTCTTTTTCTATTCAGCAAAATATGAAAATCCGATTGCCCCTACACCAGTGTGTGTGCTAATTATAGGCGTTGTGTAAAAAATGTCCGTTTGTGTAAATCCACTAATTTTTTCAACTGCTTCTTTCATTTTTTGCGCTAATGGTAATGCTTTCGCATGTGGTACAGCTACCGCCTTTACTGTTTTACCAGCTATATCTTCCTCAAATATTTTTATCAATGTTTTCACAATTTGACCTTGGCTGCGTACCTTCGCGACAGGATTATATACACCGTCATCAATACTTGCAATTGGCTTAATGTTTAATAAAGATCCGATCATAGCTGTTCCTTTTCCAATCCGACCGCCTTTTACAAGGTTTTCTAACGTATCAACAACTACAAATAGACGAGTATTTTTACGAACTTCTTCAACACGCTTTAAAATATCCTCTAAAGAACGTTCTTCCTTCGCCATTTTTGCTGCTTCAATTACTTGATATGATAAAGCATGCGTAATAAACAATGAGTCTACCACTGTAACTTTCGTATCTGTCATCGTTGCTGCAGTATTAGCTGTTGCAACTGACCCACTTAAACCATGCGTTAAGTGAATGGAAAGAACTTGGCTACCGTCCTCCCCTAAACGATCATACATTTCAACAAACGATCCGACTGCTGGCTGTGATGTTTTTGGTAATTCTTCTGATTTTTGCATTTCTTCAATAAATTCATCCGGCTGTAAATCTACACGATCTAAGTATGTTTTTCCATTTACAGAAATCGACAATGGAATAACATGAATATCATATTTTTGAATCACATCTTGTGATAAATCCACCGTTGAGTCTGTAACAATTTTAATTTTTTGCATATTTTACTTCTTCCCTTTCCAATACGCTCTCCTTGTTATTATACTAGTATTCACAATGCTTTCAACAGTTTGAAGTAATTTCTGACAAATTTCTTTGATTTTTATGTCTAAAAAGAAAATGACAGAGCTTATTTGCTCTGCCTCTATTTTAGACTATGCATTTTTTTCAAGCGAGTTTGTTTGATATACATTTGAATAATCATTCCACTTTAAGCAACTTTGTAAATATTCGCGAAAAGAGTATGAGAATCTCGGTTGTTTTTGTTTTTGAATTTTAGCAATAAATAGTTGAAGACGTGACTGAATTAGAAATGCTAATGGGTGTTGTGTCTGTAGGACAGGGATTTCAAATATTTTGATACAATTCCCTGTTGAATGAGTGAAATAAAAACTTTTCATAATCACGATATCAATCCTCTTTTTTATTGGATTTATAACTTCAGTATAAACTTACAATAGTGAAAAGTTTGTCTAAATTTCGGAGATTCTATAATTTTTTTCTTCTTTATATTGTATACAGTTATAAGTATAGTATAACAAATAAATAAAAAAAGTGCCTTTATAATGAGGCACTTTTTGATTCTGTATTCATTTCTCTTTTTATTTTCCTCTTATACACAAACTTTGATGCTGTAATACTTAATTCATAAATTACAAGAAGTGGTATCGCTACTGAAAAATCAGAAATAAAGTCTGGTGGTGTAATACAAACAGCAATTACAATTAAAATAAAATACGCATATCTTCTCACCTTTTGTAGTGCTATTGGATTAAGAACACCTATGCTAGTTAAAAACATCGTAACGACAGGAAGTTCAAATATCACAGCAAATGGTACTGTCATATTCATCACAAACGAAAAGTACTTATCCGTCGTAAACATTGTCTGAAACATATCATCACCAAGACTCATTAAAAATTGCAAAATAAATGGTAAAATCAGAAAATAGCCGAAGCAAAGCCCTCCAATAAATAATAGAAATAATGCCGGTATATACAGAATTGTCATTTTACGCTCATGTTCATGTAGGGCTGGTTTTACAAATAACCAAATTTGTAAAGCTGCAACTGGTATTGTACATACAATTGAAAAGACAGCTGCAATCACAAAATAAATCCATAAAATATCACTTGGACCTAAAACAGTTAATTTCATATTTAAATCTTTTACGATAAAATTATATATTTCTTTCGTAAACGAAAAGCCAATGACAATAAAAATCAGAAACGTCAGCGCTGTTATAATGAGTCGCTTTCTTAACTCTCCAAGATGCTCTATGACACTCATCTCTTGATTGTCCACTCTTATCACCACATTCCCCACTCGCTATATAGCATAGAAACAAAATAACCTAGTGAAATTTATTTCTTTTCTTCCGTATCATCATGCAAACCCTTTGCAGACTTTTTAAACTCTTTTAATGTTTCCCCAAAAGCTCGTCCAATTTCAGGTAACTTTTTTGGACCGAAAATAATTAAAGCGAGTACTAAAATTAATATTAAACCCGGAACCCCAATATTTGGCATATGACTTCCTCCTTAATCTCACTTAATTTTATTTTGTCAAAAAAGTTTGTAAACGTCAATGCATCCATTAGCTTTTGTCAAAAAAATTTGAAAATATAATCACTTAAACAATTTTCATTTTCTATTTCTTATGTATATGATATGGTAAAGGAAATTACACCTTACTTCATCAAACATGAAAGGAATCAAATTATGACTCAAAAAATAACACGAATGACGCAATTCGTAAAAGAGGAAATTGCCAATGCGATTACCCATGGCATCGGTGCCATTTTAAGCATTCCTGCATTAATAATACTAATTATGCATGCATCAAAGCATGGTACTGTATCTGCTATTGTTGGATTTACAGTTTACGGCGTGAGCATGTTTCTACTATATTTGTTTTCTACGCTATTACATAGCATCCACCACCCGAAAGTAGAAAAATTATTTACGATTTTAGATCACTCGGCCATCTATCTCTTAATTGCCGGCACGTATACACCATTCTTACTAATTACTCTAAGAGGGCCACTCGGCTGGACATTACTTGCAATTATTTGGACGCTGGCCATCGGTGGAATTATTTTCAAAATTTTCTTTGTACGCCGTTTTATTAAAATGTCAACACTGTGCTATATCATTATGGGCTGGCTCATTATCGTCGCTATTAAACCACTTTATGAAAATTTAACCGGGCATGGATTTTCACTATTGTTAATCGGTGGGATTCTATATTCAGTAGGGGCTATATTTTTCCTTTGGGAAAAGCTGCCCTTCAACCATGCAATTTGGCACCTTTTTGTATTAGGTGGTAGTGCAATGATGTTCTTCTGCGTCTTGTTTTATGTATTGCCTGTTGCATAAAAAAAGTCTCAGCTTTTTCAAGCTGAGACTTTTTTATTACTTATGTAATTGAGCTGCAATAATATCGTTCGTATACTGTGTTAATTCTTTTATATCCATACTTGCATATTGCTCAGGTGTAATTGGTTTAGAAATGGTTACTGTTGCATGAGCAGGCTTCATGCGATTTCCATTCGCCTCAAACATCTTATATGTTCCGTCTACAGTTACTGGTAAAATAGCTACTCCGGCTTTTACAGCAAGATGAAAACTTCCTGCTTTAAACTCCCCCATTTCGCGGCCCTTACTGCGCGTTCCTTCTGGGAAAATTACGATAGAATGTCCATTCTTTAAAAGTTCAATTCCATCTTTAATAGCTTGGAGCGACTGCCGACGATTACTACGATCCATAAACACACAATTCATCAATTCCATCCAAGTTGGTACAATCGGAAATTTTTTAATTTCTGCTTTTGAAACAAATCCAATTGGTTTATTCAAGTACCCAAGTAAGACTGGAATATCCATATCACTTTGATGATTACTTACAACAAGGACCGGTTTATCTTTCGGCACATTTTCAATTCCATTTACTTGTACAGTCGACCCAGCTACACGAACCATTTTCTTACCAAACCAGTTTGTCGTTTTATACACGAGACGATCTTTTTCTTGTGGCGACATTGTCTGTGCTTTTCGTTTTATACGCCATAATCTCGGTGTAATACCAATTACAATTACAATTAAATAAAAGATTTTAAAAAACGTTTGAATCATATAGAACCCCCACTTATTCTCATTCCGTCCTTCATTATACTAGACAAACGAAGGAAAAAGAAGAAAAAATGTCCAAACGACAAGCGTTTGGACATTTTTGAGTTTTCTATATTAGAAACGTTTTGCTAATTCACGAGCATTTGCAATTGCCGCTTCTTTAATTTCTGGTGCTTTTTCAGGGTTTGCATTCATACCTTCAACCGCAAGGTAGTCTACATCAGATATACCCATAAATCCTAATACTGCATTTAAATGCTTGCGGCCAAAGTCCATTGCTGCGTATGGTCCTTCAGAGTAAACGCCACCTGTAGCTTGAATGTGAAGTGCTTTTTTCCCTTCTAGTAAACCAACTGGTCCGTTTTCAGTATATTTAAAAGTTTTACCTGCGATAGATAAGTTATCTAAGTATGCTTTTACTACTGGTGGATAACTGAAGTTCCACATTGGCGTTACAAACACATAACGATCTGCATTCATAAATGTTTCTAAGTTTGTATTCATTGCTGCAATTTTTTGTTGTTGGCTCTCGCTTAACGTTTCAAAGCCTTCACCTGCTGCGAATTTACCCCAAGCTGCAAATACTTCTGCATCAATTGCTGGTACAGTTGTGTTAAATAGATCAATTGTTACCACTTCATCTTGTGGATGTTCATTTTTATATGCTTCGATGAATGATTCCCCTACTGCCATACCGAAAGATGCTTCCGCTGAATTTGGATTTGCTGTAATAAATAGTACTTTTGTCATTTTTATTCTCTCCCTTAATAATTATCTTTAATTTGAGATTTTTAATAAAAAGTAAATAACTTACCTTATGTAAGTATAATACAAAAACATTCTTTTTCTGTCAATAAAAAATAGCTACTTTTTTTTCGTAAG
The DNA here is from genome assembly GCF_056396765.1 of Bacillus sp. 05T22. NCBI lineage: Bacteria > Bacillati > Bacillota > Bacilli > Caryophanales > Bacillaceae > Bacillus > Bacillus sp. 05T22. The sequence goes on along the minus strand of NZ_JBFTMC010000068.1, from coordinate 8,506 downwards.
TAGATAATTCTCCTATCTCCATTTCATTGAATATTCACATTTTATTATTCAATCTTCACGAAAAAAGCTATCTCCTTTTTTAAGGAGATAGCTTTTTCTTAAGTATTACTTTTGAAAAACATGCTTCACTTTTTCACCAGGTACGTTACTTCCACCCCGGCCTTTTACATCTTCAATCATCATCGTAACAATCATATTCGGTGAATTTACATCAAAAGCAGCGAACCATCCAAGTTCTTTTCCCTCTGCTTCCTTCGACTCTTTTAACTCAGCTGTTCCCGTTTTTCCAGCGAGAGTCATACCGTCAACCTTAGCAATTTTCCCTGTACCATCTTCATCATTAATTACTTTTGTTAACGCATTTTTTAATATATCTTGGTTCCCTTTAGAAATTACATTTTCTTTCCAAGGTTTAACTTGTTTATCATCTTTAATAAGATGTGGRGACGGTATATTCCCTTCATTTACAATCGGTGCATACGTTAATGCCAAATGAAGAGGCGTCATTAATACTTGGCCTTGTCCATACCCTGTATCAGCCATTTGAATATCATTTTTAATACCATCTTTTGCAATTTTTGAAACCGGGAATGGATATTCGATTGGTAACTTTTCATCGAATCCAAATTTCTTTGCTTCACTCATAAATTTATCTTTCCCAATTTTTATTGCTTGTTGTGCAAAGTAAATGTTATCAGAAAACTTCATGGCTTTATCAAAATCAATTGGACTTGCATCTTTTACACGTGTTACATAATAATTCCCCCATGAAGAATCTTTTGTCCATTGTAATCCTTCAATTTTCAATTCCTCTTTTGGATCAATTGTTTTCGTTTCAAGACCAATTGCACCTGTAATTGCTTTAAATACAGAACCTGGTGCCGATGCTTGTGTAAAGCGATTTGTCATTGGCTTTTTCGGATCATTATTCCATGCTTCACGTTGTGCTTTTGATGCACCTCTTACTATTACATTCGGGTTGTACGCAGGGCTACTCACAAGTGCAATTGTTTCACCAGTCTGCGGATTTATCGCTGCACTTGAACCAGCTTCTCCCTTCATTTCGTTAAAGATTTTTTCCTGAACTGTACTATCAATTGTTAACGTAACATTTTCTCCATCTTTTGCTTCAATTTTAGCTAATTCTTTTTTCTCTTTTCCTTGTGCATCCTCCATGAAGACACGGCCACCTTTTTTACCACGTAGCTTCTCTTCAAATACTTGTTCCAAACCAGCTTTTCCAACTGGGTCATCTGCCTGATATCCTTTTTTCTGTAAATCCTTTAAATCTTCTGCATTCACTTTCCCCATATATCCTGTTAAATGAGCAGCAGCCTCTCCCAATGGATATGTACGAACATTAACTTGTCGAGTCGTTACACCGTCTAAAGAAATATAATCATTTTGCGTTGCACCTTCTTGTAAAATCCCAATTGGTACAAATGAATCCGGTTTAATCCATTTTGCCGCAAGCTTTTGATCTATCTCTTCTACAGACATATTCAGTAACTTTCCAATTGTTTCCTTTGTCTGTGGTGCAGCCTCTCCTAGTTTACCTGGAATGATGCCAATTTCATTTGCTCTTCCATTCGTTGCAAGTCCTTTTCCATTACGATCATATATCTCCCCACGCTTCGCTTGAAACGTTTGCATACGTACTTTACTGTCTTTTGTCATGCCTGGAAAAATAAAATCTGGAGTCCAGTCTATTTTCCAAGATTCTTTATCTCCATCTTTCTCTTTCACAAGCTTTGCTTCGTGCGAAAAGGAAATCTTCCCACCAACTGTATCCATACTCACATTAAAAGGAACTGGCCCTTTATCTTCTTTATCCTCTTTTACTTTTCCTGTTTCTATCTTTAGATTTTTAACTTCAATACCCGCATAAATCTTTTCGTACTTCTCTGTAAAATCTTTTTTTGAAATAGATTTTTTTGCATCTTCTGATAATTGATCATACATATCTGCAAATTTTTGCTTATTCCACGCTTTTGCATATGTATCAAATGCTTGTGCTGGCTTTTCTTCTTTACCACATCCTACTAGCATGAGTGTGAAGCAAAGAAAAAGCAATCCCCATAGTTTTTTCAACCGATTCTCCTCCTTTAGTTAAGCAAAGAAATAATAAATATAAATCTGTCTTTTATGGATTTTTCCTAAGCTACTAAAACTTACAACCTCTACCATTATATCATCAAAAAAGTTCATTCATAAAGTTTTATCTTATTATCTAAATAAAAAGATTGATGTGAACATACACATCAATCTTTTTATGATTATTTTTGTTTTTCATATATGTGATAATAATATGTGTACGGATTCTTTTCATCCGTAACACCTTTTTCCACAAAAACTTCTTTCCACTCTTTCATATTCATTTCTGGGAAGAATGTATCTCCTTCAAATGAATGGTGAATCTTTGTTATATAAAGCTTGTTCACATATGGTAAGAACAATTCGTAAATTTGCGCTCCACCAAAAATAAAAATTTCTTCTTCATTTTTACATAACTCAAATACTTCTTCTACTGACTGCGCAATTTCACAGCCTTCTACATGATAATTCATATTGCGCGTTACGATAATATTTCGTCTTCCTGGAAGTGGTCTTCCAATCGCTTCATAGTTTTTTCTCCCCATAATAAGTGGGTGACCCATTGTTGTCTTCTTAACATATTGCAATTCACTTGGTAAATGCCACGGTAATTTATTATCCTTACCGATGACTTTATTTTCATCCATTGCGACCATAAATGAAATAATCATATTTTCATCTCCTTTTGCGTTTACACTGCGACAGGCGCTTTAATTGTAGGATGTGGATCATAACCTTCTAATGTTAAATCATCCATTTCAAAATCAAAAACAGACTTTACATCTGGATTTAATTTTAGCGTTGGAAACGGGCGTGGTTCACGCGCTAACTGCTTTTCCACTTGTTCAAAATGATTTGTGTAAATATGTGCGTCTCCAATCGTATGAACGAACTCTCCTGCTTCTAAACCACATTCATGCGCAATTAAATGTGTTAACAATGAGTAGCTTGCAATATTAAATGGAATGCCAAGGAAAATATCACCGCTTCGTTGATATAACTGACACGAAAGCTTTCCGTCTGCTACGTAAAATTGAAATAGCGTATGACAAGGCGGAAGTGCCATACTTGGCACATCTTCAGGATTCCAAGCAGAAACAAGTAAGCGACGAGAATCTGGTGTTTTCTTAATCATTTCGATTACATCTTTTAACTGATCAATCGTCTCACCTGCTGTCGTTTTCCAAGCACGCCATTGTTTTCCATATACATCTCCTAAATAGCCATACTGATTTGCAAAATCATCATCTTCCAGTACATTCTTTTTAAACAAATCCATTTGCTCATCATATTGTTTCTTAAACTCTTCATCCTGCTGAGAGCGAAGTCCAAAGTCCGTCATATCTGGCCCTTCATACGCATCGCTTTCTACCCAGCTTTTAAACGCCCATTCATTCCAAATATTATTGTTATTTTGTAGTAAATAACGAATATTTGTATCGCCTTTCATGAACCAAAGAAGTTCACTAGCTACTAAGCGGAATGGCACACGCTTTGTCGTTAACAAAGGGAATCCCTTGCTAAGATCAAAACGCATTTGATATCCAAATACAGATACAGTCCCTGTTCCTGTACGATCTTCTTTTTTTGTACCATGCTCCATCACATGGCGACACAGATTTAAGTATTCATATTCAGCATGTTTCATATGTAAGAAAAACCCTCTTTCGCATCTATTTCCTATATGGAGTTTATCATACAAAAAACCTTGATGCATAACAAAATTAATAAAAGCTGTTATTAAAAAACATTTCTATATTATAAGTATTAACAGAAATCTAATACGGAGTATCAATTTTAATGAATCTTACAAAATTCTTAATTTTTCACCTTTTGAGAGGTATTTAACTTCTAATCAAAGAAAATATAGTGCGGAAGTATAAAATAATATTTGGAGGTTAGAAGCATGAGTAAAATCGAAATCCCTGTTGTTAGCACATTACAAACAACGATTGAGAAAATGATGAAAGATTTAAACGTGCCAGGGGCTGCTGTTGCAGTTATAAAAGATGGAGAAGTCATTGTTTCAGAAGGATTTGGCTATCGTGATTCAAAACAGAAAAAACCGGTTACGCCTCAAACACGCTTTGCAATTGGATCTGCGACCAAGGCATTTGGCACCCTATCTTTAAGCCTATTAGCACAACAAAAAAAGTTTGATTGGGATACTCCTGTTCAATCTTATATCCCTACCTTCGCTTTATCAGATATGCTTGCAAGCTCCCAAATTACAGCACGTGATTTAGCTTCCCACCGCTCTGGCGTTAGTCGTCATGATGCTCTTTGGTACAACTCTTCCTTAACTCGAAAAGACATCGTTGAAAAAATAAAGCATTTATCACTTGATGCACCATTTCGCACAGCTTTCTTATATAACAACTTAATGTATGCAACAATTAGCTATATTGTAGAAAACATTACAAATCAGACATGGGAGCAATACGCCAAAGAACATATTTTAGCACCACTTCAAATGGAGCAAACAAACTTCTCTGTCACAGACTCACAAAATACGAATGACTGCGCATTGCCTTACGTTGAGAAAGATGGAGAAATAAAAGAGATACCATTCCGTAATATTGATACAGTAGGAGCTGCTGGATGCATCAATTCAACAATTGCAGATATGGCAAATTGGGTGCTTTTCCATCTTAATCAAGGAAAAACAGGAGATCACGAATTACTATCTTCTGAATTATTACAACAAATGTATGCGCCGCACAATACAATTCCTGATCAGCCACTTTTATCGCCCCCTGAATCACCAGTAAATAGTTATGGTCTTGGTTGGTTTATTAGTTCTTACCGTGGCTATAAAGTAATTCATCATAGCGGAGGTATCGATGGATTTTCTGCACTTGTCTCATTTATTCCGAAAGAAAATATAGGCCTTGTCATATTAACGAACGCCGGAAGCACCTTACTTCCTAGTTATCTTGCAAATCAAATCTATGACGAACTCCTCGGATTGGAAACAATTGATTGGCATAAGCGTGCTATAGAAGACACCGCTCAATTGAAAGAAATGATGAAAGAAGTAAACCAATCACTTCCAGAACAAGTAAAAGAGACCGTACCTTCTCATGCATTAGAAGACTATATTGGAACATTCGAACACCCTGCTTACGGAACACTAGAAGTGTATAAACAAAATGAAGAGTTATATTTACAGTTCACAGAACTAAAAGTTCGGTTACATCACCATCATTATGATATGTTTTATGCAACATTAGACTTATTCCAAATAGAAATGAATGTGTTGCTTGCTTATGAGATGGATATAAAAGGGGAATTCCAAACAATCCAATTACATGTACCAGTTATGTTAAGTACACAGCCTCTTACTTTTACGAAGATTAAATAAAAATACAACAATCTAAACTTATAATAGAGGGAAGCTATACTTTCCTCTATTATTTATCCCAATAAGATCTCTCCTCACATTTCCACATTAGGCGTATAAGCCACTTCTACAACAAACCCATTCGGATCATAAAAATCCACAGTATAATATCCATCTGAGTAATGATTCATCTCAATCGGCCCACGAATAATCTCCACTTGTACATTTTGTAAGAAATTAGTGACCTCATCAACTACAGTTCTACTAACAGCCTGATAACAAATATGCCTCGGCCCTAACGTTCTTACAATCTTTTCATCTACTTCCTTGAAATATATTTCAATCTTCCCTGTACTAAATGCACTCTCATTCAACTGTTTCCAGCCAATGGTAGAGAACATATGGATTCCTCTAAATTTGCTACCCAAAATTCAATATGATGAATACCAGGTTCAAACTGCTGCATCCCCTTCTCTTCCTTTCTGTCATTTTAACAGTACTCCAACAGAAAAGGGTTAGAACAATTACTTGTGAGAACGACTGAAGACTGAAACTGTAGGGCAAGGTTGTGTCCAAACAGTATAAACGACGCCTGTGGAGAGTATGTAAGACTGCTTGAATTCTCAAGCAGCAACACTCTATGAAACAGGAAGCCCCTTCTTCAAACGACTCGTAAGAGTGTTAAGGAGGGGTCATTCACTGAACAGACTCAACTATATGTAAAATTTCATTTGGTGTATCTACCATATAATTTGGAGAATCTTCTTTGACCGTTTCCATCACATCATATCCCCATCCAACCCATATGACATTTACGCCAACTTTTTTACATGCAACAATATCTCGTTGCTCATCACCAACATACAACATATCAGCTTCTGTTAACTTTTTTTCTTTTAAAAATTTCTTGATAATTTTATCTTTCCCAAACAAATTTTTTGAACAAAAAACTTCTTGAATATTTTTTATTTGATTGTTATGTAGAAATGCTCTAATATGCTCTTCTGAATTAGAGGATATTACTGCTATTCCATAACCCTTTCTATGTAATTCATCTAGCACTTCCTTCATACCATTAAATAAGACTAGATCTTTAATAGCTGGCTGGTATAGTTTATAAAACTCTAGCGCTAATATAGGCAATTTATAAAGTGGTACATGCAGCTGTTTACACCTTTCAGGAATAGATAATTTTCTTAAAGGTTCAATTTCTTCTTCACTTACCGTTTTATACCCATGCTTCTCAGCAAGTTGATTATAAATAGGAACAAATATATCTTGTGAATCTACTAATGTACCGTCAAAATCAAATACAACATATTTCAACATAATGAATACTCCCTTAGCCTCTTTTTTGAACAAATCTAAACATATTCTATTCGCTGTTAAGATCCGTTTCACCTTTAATTTTCACATTTATAAAAAACAAAAAAGAACAAGGACATCTCCTCGTTCTTTTTATCACGACAGCCATTTCGGCGGCATATTCGTATTCCAATAAATATCTCCTAACTCATGATGCGCTGTATATCCATCATCAAAGCGATGGTAGTGGAAATTAAAATAATATCCATCTTGTGGCGGATGATCCCGCCTTACATGGAAACGTAGTAAATCATTTCCTGTTTTCGTGTCATATACATGAAAAATCTTTTCGTTATTGCCGCCTGCTGGTTTCTGTGAAATTGCTAATGATTGTAAAGACTCTTCCGGTACATCTGTTGTAAGCTCTGCAATTGCTTCTTCTATTTTAGGTAAAATAATATCTTTAAATTCATCTTCAATGACAGGTCCAATTTTAGAACCAAACTTTTGCATAGATTGTTTCTCAGCCTCTTGCATTGCATAGGTCACAAAGGTCTCTGCGGTTAACCTCTCTCGATTTTCTTCATATGTATAGGACGTCTGCTCCAAATTTTGTTGCCTTGTTGTAGGCTTGTCCGCTTTTGCATTATCAAGCAAAATAGAAGGAGGCGTCACTAAACCAAATGTAAATACAGTAATTAATGCGACTAACGTCTTTCTAAACCAATTTGGCATTTTTTATTCCCTCCCCTTTCACTACTTATATTTGTATAACGGTTGTTTCTTCCATTATACAAAATGATGCTAATTTTTGCACTTTACAAATTTATTAACTTTCATATTTTTTTCATTTGAATATGTAATAGTCAGATTTCATATAATATAAGTACAACAATAGTGAGGAGGATTTTTAATGACTCTAGATGTCATGTACTCCGTCGTGAGCATTTTTGTTCTCTTATATTTTATTTACCAGTCAATTACAGACTAAAAAAGAGCCATTTGGCTCTTTTTTCTATGGTATGAATACAATCCTACTATTAATATTAATAGTAGGATTCCTACGATAATAGCTGGTAATAAATAAAACTGGCCAAGTATAACTATGCCGTAAATCAAAACAGCCGGAACAAACAAGCACATTCCCGCTCTTCCTTTTAACAATAATAACTTCCCCTGATCACAATATAATTGGAGAAACATTTTTTTAACAAATTCATTCCATTGATCCCMTGAATAACGTGCAATTGCAACACAGACAAATACAATAATAATAAGCGCAATCCACCATGGTGTTACTTTTATCGATGCTGCACTCATAAAGATAATTTTAATATAAAAACTTAAAGAAGCACCTGATCGAAAATACTCCTTAAAAAATGATTCAATAATACGCGAATCAGATTTTTTCCCTAGTATATGCTTCGAACGTGGAAACAACCATGGTCTCGAGTTATTACTTGGCTTCGTTATTTGACCACTAAAGTGCATGATTTCCCTTGTCCAGCGCATACCCTCTTCCTTTTCTTTTTCAACTTCCTTAAAAAAGAAACGTTGATAGTTCATTTTTTGTTTTATCAATATCAAACTAATTCCAATCAATACAATGATAAATAGCATTGCATATACTGGATGTTTAAAACCTAAAAACATACCACTTCCCAAACAAATAAAACTCATAAAAAATACGATAATCTTTACAATCCATAATACCCAGCGCTTCCCTCCACGCACATCTATATATCTTACCAATAGTGATAACAT
>NZ_JBFTMC010000067.1:0-24341 GCF_056396765.1 Bacillus sp. 05T22 | reverse complement strand
TCATTATATAGACATTTATTCCTTATTCAAAATGAATCATCCCCAATGAAAATCTGCCAATTTAACATTGATTTTTCTTGAAATTTATTATATATTTATTACAGGTTCAAATTACAAGTTCAAAAGAACCTGTATAAAGACCTCTTGTTTAATGTGTTTTACATATTAGTACATTAGGCAAACTCCGAGAAATCGTTTAATAAAAACAAAAAATGAAAAGGAGAGATGAGATGGAATTTTTCTTTCAAATTGCGTTAATTTTACTAAGTACCAAAATTGCTGGTGACATTAGTGTGAGATTAGGGCAACCTTCTGTACTCGGGAAATTAATTGTTGGTATTGTAATCGGTCCGGCGGTATTAGGTTTAGTTAACAATTCAGATTTACTCACACAGTTAAGTCAAGTAGGGGTTATTCTCCTTATGTTTATGGCAGGTCTAGAAACAGATTTAAAAGAACTAAATGAAAATCGCAATTCATCCTTAGCTGTTGCTGTTGGCGGTATTATTCTCCCATTTGTAGGTGGTTATATTTCAGGACTAATTATGGGTATGGAACAAGCAAATGCTGTCTTTTTAGGATTACTTCTATGTGCAACAAGTGTTAGTATCTCTGTACAAACACTTCGTGACTTAGGAAAAATGAAGACTCGGGAAAGCACAACAATGTTGGGAGCAGCTGTATTTGATGATATTCTTGTTGTTATTTTACTAGCATTTGCCATGAGTTTCTTAGGCTCAGGTGATGTGAGCTTAACAATGATTATTTTGAAAAAGGTTGTTTTCTTCCTTTCTATCATCCTAATCGGTTGGAAAGGTGTTCCAATGATTATGCGTTGGTTATCACCACTGCGCGTATCAGAGTCTATAATTAGTGCGGCTCTTATCATTTGTTTCGCTTTTGCATATTTCGGTGAACTATTAGGAATCGCAGGCATTATCGGAGCATTTGCAGCAGGTATTGCTATCTCTCAAACAGATTACAAACATGAAGTAGAAAAGAAAGTAGAACCAATCGCTTATGCAATGTTCGTTCCTATCTTCTTTGTAAGCATTGGTATGAATATTACGTTTGCAGGCATTGGAGATAAAGTATGGTTTATCTTGGCTTTAACTGTAATTGCTGTATTAACAAAACTGATTGGTTGTGGTTTCGGAGCGCGCATGACAGGATTTGATTTACAATCATCTACAATCATTGGGGCCGGAATGGTTTCACGCGGTGAAGTTGCTCTTATCATTGCAGGACAGGGGCTTACTTCTGGACTACTAGCACAAGATTACTTTACAGCAATTGTAATTGTTGTTATTTTAACAACAATGATTACACCACCAATGTTAAAATATTCTTTCGGTGTAAAAGATAAGCAATTAAAACAAAGTGCATAGTAGCTATATAGAGTACTAGTTTCATAATATAAAAAACGAGATGATTCTCTTCAAAAGACAATCATCTCATTTTTTATTGAGCCTATCCTATTCGGCTCGCTTTTCTATCCCTTTATTCAATACGTTCCATTGCTGTCTTCAATGTCCCGACAACAAAAGCAATTTCATCACTTGAAATAATAAGAGGTGGCGCTAACGTTAAAACATTATTATAGCCTGCTGTTGTCATTCCGTTACGTCCAATGATTAATCCTTTTTCTTTACAAGCATTCACTACACTGGCAATTTTATCATTATCAATTGGTTCTTTTGTTCCTTTGTCATTTACCAGCTCAATGCCAACTAGCAACCCTTTCCCTCTAATATCTCCAACAAGTGGATGATCATCTCCTATTTCTTCTTTTAATTGCTCTAATAAAAGCGATCCCATTTGTGCAGAACGCTCAATTAAATTTTCGTTTTCCATAATTTCTAAGTTTTTAAGTGCTAACGCACAAGCAGCTGGATTCCCGCCAAACGTGTTAATATGACGGAAAAATTCATATTCTCCCTTTCCTTTAAATGCTTCATAAATCTCTTTCTTCACTGCTGTTGCTGATAACGGTAAGTATGCACTTGTAATCCCTTTTGCCATTGTAATGATATCAGGCTTTACATCATAATTCATAAAACCAAACGCTTTTCCTGTACGACCGAAACCACAAATTACTTCGTCACTAATTAGCAATGCACCATGTTTTTGACACGTCTCATGAACAGCTTTCATATAATCTTGCGGGGGCATCAAAATTCCTCCGCCTGTAATAATTGGTTCCATAATCAATCCAGCTATCGTTTCACTTAGTTCCCACGTCATAACACGATCAATTTCTTTCACACACTCTACATCATAAATATCTTGTGACGCAATCTCTGGCATCCGGTAACAATCTGGTGGCGTAACATGTAAAAAACCAGAAGCAAACGGCTCATACTGATACCTCCGCTGTGCCTGTCCTGTCGCTGCCATCGTCGCCATTGTATTTCCATGATAACCACGATAACGTGACATAAATTTATAACGGTGCGGCTCACCCTTATATGCATAATATTGACGAGCAATTTTAAATGCTGTTTCATTCGCTTCCGATCCACTATTAGAGAAGAAAATAACGTACTCTCCTCCCAGCCATTCATTTAACTTTTCAGCAAGCTGAATTGCAGGTTCATGAGATTGTGACATTGGAAAATATGATAGTTTTTGCAATTGCGCGTACGCTGCTTCAGCAAGCTCTTTTCTTCCATATCCACTATTCACACACCAAAGCCCACTCATCCCATCCAAGTACCGTTTCCCCTCTATATCTTCTACCCAGCATCCTTCTGCTTTTGCCCCAACCATTGTACTATTTGGACTAAAAGGACGCATTCCATGCCACACATACTTTTCATCCTTTGCTAATAATGCATCTGATTGTTTCGTTTTCATCATACATTCCACCTTCCAAAACAACTTATATTTTTCCAAGCTGTACTGGCCCATGATGAGGTAAAACTTTCCCCTATTTATTTTCATTCCACATGAACAAAACAAATCCTACCAACTGCCGAGTAATATTTTCAAGCAAAATGACAAAACAAAAGAGCTCTCCAAGCAACTGGAAAGCTCTCTTTCTTCTTAATGCGCAGACACGTCACTAACCCCATGACCTGTGTTAGATTTGACAAGGATTTCATCGAACTTTGCTGCATCTTCTTTCTTACTTGAAAAGATTGTCCCTAAATACGCTGCTAAAAATCCAAGTGGAATAGAAATAATTCCAGGTGTTGTATAAGGGAATAATGCTTTTCCAACAAAGATTGCTTTCCCAGCTTCAGGATTCCAAACATTCGGGCTTAGTACCACTAATACGATAGCTGATACTAACCCAACAACCATTCCACAAATTGCTCCTGTTGTATTAAAGCGTTTCCAATAAATCGTAAACAAAATCACTGGTAAATTAGCACTTGCAGCAACCGCAAATGCTAACGACACTAGAAACGCAACATTTAACGTTTGAGCAAATAAAGCTAAAATAATAGATAGTACTGCCACACCAATTGATGCATAGCGTGCCATGGACACCTGCTCTTTTTCTGTTGATTTGCCTCGGCGAATAATTTCATTATAGAAATCATGTGCGAAAGCTGAAGCGGCTGTTAAAACTAAACCAGCGACAACTGCTAAAATCGTCGCAAATGCAATTGCAGAAACAAATGCAAATAAGAAATCTCCTCCAAGTGCTTTTGCTAATAAAGGTGCTGCCATATTACCAGCTGGATTTGCCTGAATAATTGCAGCATTTCCTACAAATGCAGCTGCACCAAACCCTAAGAAAATCGTCATAATATAAAATGCACCAATTAACCACGTTGCATATACAACAGACTGACGTGCTGTTTTCGCGTCACGAACAGTGAAAAAGCGAACAAGAATATGAGGTAAACCAGCTGTCCCTAAAACAAGACCTAAATTTAAAGAAATCGTATCTAATCCATTCTTATATTTCACACCTGGATTTAAAAATGCCTCTTTTAGAGGTGTTGCCGTTTTCATCTGCGCGAACATTTCTGTCACGCTAAAATTAAATTTTGCAAATACAATTACTGAAATAATAAATGTTCCTGCCATTAGCAAAACTGCTTTTACAATTTGCACCCAACTCGTCGCTGTCATACCTCCGAAAATTACATACACTGTCATTAACGTTCCAACAATTAAAACGGCTGTCGTATATTCAATTCCTAATAATAATTTAATAAGTGCTCCTGCTCCCACAAGCTGTGCAATCATATAGAAAATTGAAATCGTCATCGTATTTAAAGCTGCAACTCCGCGCACCTTTCTCGCATCAAAACGTGCTGCAATCATATCAGCTAATGTATATTTCCCTAAGTTTCTAAGCGGTTCAGCAACAAGATATAATACAACTAAATAGGCAACAAGAAAGCCTATGCTATAAAAGAAACCATCAAATCCAGTTAATGCGATTGCCCCTGCAATCCCTAAAAAAGAAGCAGCTGACATATAATCTCCCGCAATGGCCAAACCATTTTGCCACCCAGTTAAGCCTCCTCCTGCCGTATAAAACTCGCTCGCATTTTTCGTCTTTTTCGATGCAAAATATGTAATGACGAGCGTACCAAGAACGATAATCAAAAATAGTGCAAACGCCGTTACGTTCAAATTTATCCCCTCCCTTTTTGTATATCTTGAAGAATTTTTTGTGAAGTCTTATCGAACGATTCCGCTTTTTTGCTATACATCATACATAACGACCACGTCATAACAAATTGTGCGAAAGCAAAGATCCACGCCCATGTAACATCTCCAAACGCTGGTGTATTCAACACTTTTGAATAAGAAGTCAAAAGCGGCAGAGCAATAAAAAAGCTTAAAAAGAAAATGCTCATCGGAACAATAAATTTCCGCTTCTTTTCTAACAATGCTTGAAATTCCGCTGACTGGACGACTTCTGTATAATTCACCTCACTTTGTAACTTGCGTGCTGAACTATCATCTCGTTTCATTTCCCCTGTCCCCTCTCCCTCATTCTTTAAATCAAGTTCCCCCTCACAAACAGAAAACTAAATTTTATAAATATTCAGAAACTTACATTTATTTTAGACAATCTTTGCTTCTCTGCACAGATTTTTCGATAGACATTTTTCGTCATATTTCCCCAATTTTTTAATATATTTTTTTAAAATAAAAAGAAGTGCTCATCGCACCACTTTCTTGTCCTTCTCTTTTTCTAAGTTACGTGCCGTCCTACTTAATTCAACATCTTTTCCGTTTTTATAAGTTCCAAATAAGAAATCATAAACTGGATTCGACACACCAAACCAATAATTTTCATTTTTATAATGATGCAAAATATGTTGTTTTTTTAGCCATCTACCAAAACCAGTCAAAGGACGGATTGGTCTATGAGCTATATAATGTTTCCATTCATAGACGAGCAACATGATAATCATCCCAATTCCAAATGAAAATGTAATCGTTATATTACTTGTAAGTCCATACAGAATGAACAAATAAATTGCAAATCCTGTCATGCTATACCATACTGGTAAAAATAATAGCTTTAAATCATCCGGGTACACATGGTGATCATAATGTAATCTCTTTAACATTTTTAGTAAAAATGGATTTTTAGGAGGTTTCATATGAAATAAAAACCGATGTGTTATATACTCATTGATTGTATAAAAAACGATTCCCGCAAGACATGATAGAATCGCCACCCCTGTAAATAATTGCATTTTCAAAATAATGATAAACAATATAAATACTCCAAACACAATCATAATATCATGTTGGAAAAAGAACTCCTTCATCACCCTTTTCATTCATCCTATCCCCTTTCTTAGAAAAAACAGCCCTAACATATCGTTACGACTGTTTTCATTCTATCTATCTTATTCTCTTTTACTCACAAATTTGCTTGCTGTTCTATTGTAGAGAAAAAATTCTGTGAACCAAATATATTTTGTTTCGGTATAATATGTTCAACTGCAAAGACAGTGACTTCACCTCTCTGTACTTCTCCAATAATCAGTCCCAGCATTGCATGATTTACAGCAAATGTTGGCTGCTTTGTTTGAAGTAGTCTTTCAACAGTTTGAAGAACGGCCTCATATAAAGGGTCCCTATCCGTTACTTCTTTTCGGATTTTTGGTGCTAATGTAATGATAATTTCTTTTCCATTAACTGTGGTTCGATACATAAAAATCTCCCCTTCAATCTTATATGAACAACTGTAAAGCTTTATACGCAAAATGAATCGAATACCCGACTAAGATAAAACCAGCTCCCGCTGTAATATAACCGAGCGCCTTTGGCTTAAGCAATGTGCGTCCAAAATGAACAGAAAAGGCAATATTTAAATTCCATAAAATAATGCCACCAATTATGCAAAGACTATATAAAAAGGCCTCTTGTTTTGTTACTTTCGTGAGCAGTGAACTAAGCGTACTCCCATATACACCAAACCAAAAGACAAGATTTAACGGATTAGATACCGCAATTAAAAATCCTGCCATAAAGGATTGACGAAGTCCACCTACCTCTTCTTGTTTATATTCCATATTTGAATGTAAAATTCCTTGTTTTACACTTTGAAATCCTAAATAAAACAATAAGAAAAAACCTATACAATACATAAATGCTTGTACATATGTATACATAAATACAGAAGATAATCCAAAGTAAATAAGCAACATAAATAAAATATCTGCACTCATGCCTCCTATCCCAACAAGCCAAGCATGCCAAAACCCACGTTCAATCCCTCTTTTTAACATTTCAATATTAATTGGCCCTACTGGTGCCGCTAATGAAATTCCTAGTATAAATTGCTGTATAATTGCTCCAAACATCGCTCTATCCTTTCTATATCGTTTTACTATTAGCTAATGTAAATAGTACTAAAAATAGACTAGCTTTTATAAAAAATATACATATATAAAATGCCCTTTTTTATCCAAAACATGCAAAAAAGCCATCCTTAATGATGGCTTTCATTTTAGTACTTTATGATGAAATGGACATTTCCCTTCGATTGGTTCGATGTCATCTCCAATAAAATATTGTTTCCATTCCTGATGATTTGGATCACCATAGTGACTAATATTGGGATGTTTCGGCAGCCGATCCCACTTTTCCACTCGTTCTCTAACCGTTTGTCTGGAATATGCCCCTTTCGGTCGATCTCCTTCTAATCCATCAAATATGATCCGTGGCTGAAATCCTATAATGAGCGAATTTCCTAAATGCCTCGTTTTTCTCTGTTTATAGGCAGGAGCATTCCCAAATGCAAACATCGGCTCACCACCAAATGAAAATTCCCATAAGTAATGATCTGGATTTTTTGGAATTTGCTCTGGCCATGGCTTTTCATCCTTTTCATGTAAATATTGTAGCACTCTCCAAAAGTACGTGCGGTAATATTCGAGCGATCTCTCTTCACACTCTGGCTCAACAAAAAGAAAAAAACCTCTTCTTACAACTGGTCGCTCATTCATTAACTGTAAAAAAGAAAACAGAGTCTTGGGTAAATGACTCCAATCATCCTGAGATAAAAACGAGTAACGAAGTTCATTTTTCTTTAAGGCCGTTAAGCCAAAATAGCACGGAAAAGTTGGCTCTAATACAACATTAGAAAAATTCTCAAATTCTTTTGAAACCCAACTTGGTATATCACCCCTAGTTTTAATTTCTTGATTATCTAACAAATAAGACTTACTCATTCTCTCACCTCATTATGTACAGCATTCATTTAAGCATATTAAGAATAAAAGTTGTCCTATACCATTTTAAAAACTTGTGTGAAAAATTATTTAAAAATACAAAAAGATAAAACCGCTTACTTGACTAAAATCTACCATTTCGTGTATATTTAAAATATCATTTAGCAGAATATTCGATAATATAGCATTTTCAGTTTTATGAATTCGCAAATATTTCAAATAAAATTCACTAAATGAAAAAGGAATCGTTTTTTAGGAGGAATTGTAACATGCAAGGAAAAGTAAAATGGTTTAACAACGAAAAAGGTTTTGGATTTATCGAAATTGAAGGTGCTGACGATGTATTCGTACATTTCACAGCTATTCAAGGCGAAGGCTACAAAGCTTTAGAAGAAGGTCAAGAAGTATCTTTCGACATCGTTGAAGGAAACCGTGGACCACAAGCTGCTAACGTAGTAAAACTTTAATCCAACATATAACAGGAGGTTACCTTATTTGGTAACCTCCTTTGTTATTCCTTTGTATATTTCCTTTTTACAGAGTAAAAACTATGTGAAATGTGACAGAATACAAAGGAGGAATCGACAATGGGTTCACATGTAAATGATTTTGAAGAAGTAAAATTCCGCGTAGAAACAGCACAAAAAATGGTAGGTTCTGCAACAATTACAATGGATCCTGAATCACTGCAGCACGCGACAACTGCAGTAGAATCTGCACGCTCTCAGCTTGAAACAATGAAATCTGTTGCAACAGATTTAGACGAGCCTTTCTTAATGAATGAAGAAAAAAAACTAAGCCTATGCGAACACCAATTGAAAGAAGCTAAGCATTAAAAAAACATCCAKAGCTACCTCTGGATGTTTTTTATGATAATTGATTGCCATATTCTTTTAACTTCGCTCCCACTGTGCATTGCCGAATACAAAAAGAATGGGCATAGTACTTACTTTGTGTTTTTCTATAGTGTTCTTGTAAAAAACATCCTTCACAATACGTCTCTAATAAATCATTTACCTCTATAATGAGCTGCTTCTTATTCACCAGTGCACCTCTCTATTCTGTTACTTCCTTATGACTATCGATCGGTGTCCCTTCCAATGCTTGCGCGGCCAATTGATGTGCTTCTTTATTTTGTTTTCTTGTTACTGGCTCACAGACAAGCTTCAATTTCATTTGCTTTGCTTTTTGTTCAATTTGATCTAAATAGTGATTCAAATGTTCATCATAGCATGGCCACTGTCCAGCTAATTGCTGAAGTACGACTTGAGAATCACCATAAAGCGTAACTGATTCATATTTGATTCCTAATTCTTCCAATACATCCATTCCATATAATAACGCTGCATACTCTGCCTCATTATTATCATATATACCTTCTATGTAAGCATTTCGACGAACACGATACACTTTTTTCCCTTTTTTATAGTACACGCATATTCCAAGTCCCGCCTCTTTCGTTTCGATGTCATACCCTCCATCAAAGTAAATGCGAATTTCTTGCGGATCTTCTTCCACTTGTTTACTCAATTTTTTCATTTCTTTCAGCGTCCATTCCGCGCCCATTTCATCGTAAAATACGAGTTCTTTTACTCTTCCCGTTTTCTCAAAATCCACTGCAAATTGGAGAGCTTCTTCTATACTCATATAATCTGTTATTAATTCTGTTTGAAGACCATGTTTTGTTTTATACAACCAATTCATTTTATACTTCATACTATTTTCCCCTTATATAAGACTTCATATTTTTATTTTATTATATTTTACCAAGAGTCACAGTATTATATGCGAATGAATCAAATCATATTGTAAGTAACTACCATTATCTGAACTTAACTTAGACTGCTCTCCTAACTCACAAGAAAGAGGAGAGTCTGTATGATTAGAGGGGCTTCATCCTCCATCAAAGTCCTTTGAACTCCTCAAAATTTTGAGATAAAGTGAAACTTCCATCAGTGGGGTTTTTCTTCCTCCTCCACTGATGGTTAACCAATCGGGCTTTTACGAGCAGTTATCCCCCGCCTATCTTCCTCATTTCTCTCTGGATCTTGAGGTAGGGATCTTACTGTCCGTTAATGCGGGATAAAATGAAACTTTAATCAGTCCTCACAAATCGGGATAAAGCGATTACTTATAGAAATACTAACTTAAATTTAGCCCTTATCCTCTTCGAAAACAAAAAAGAAAATTCAGTCACGTGTTATAGTAATGAAAAAACTATCAATTCTAACATCACAATCATTAAAGTTCCTAATCCAACAAATGCAATTTTTTTCTGAATCTCGGTTTCTTTACTGCTATTAAATATACTGAGAGAACTTACTTATATACAAATAAAGAGGCTACCCAATCCTTTCGATTTGGTTCAGCCTCTTTATTTATTACATCACCTTTTCAAATTGCACTCGTTTATTAATCCAATACATAACAGGCATACCTTTACGTGGGATGATGGTTTCGAACCACGTGATTCGTTTTTAAACAACAATTTTATACTGTACGCAATAGCAAACCATTCGTCAATAGATTCCTACCATCCACTACCCTTTTTCTTATAGACCACGTATAATACAGGATATGAAAGATTTAGGAGGTTTCACTTCATGACAGCAACAATTCAAAATGAAAAAGTGATCGTTTCCATCTCTGAAAAAGGTGCAGAGTTACAAAGCGTCCGCTTAAAAGAAGATAACACAGAATATATGTGGCAAGGTGATCCTAACTATTGGGGGCGCCGTGCACCAATTTTATTCCCAATTGTTGGTAGGTTAGTGAGCGATACATATTATGTAGATGGTAAACCGTATTCATTAACACAACATGGTTTCGCCCGTGACCTTACATTTTCAGTAACAGAACAAAGTGAAACAAAGATTACATATGCAGCCACTAGTAATCAAGAAACTTTACAAAAATATCCGTACGAGTTTGAGTTACGTGTTTCTTATGAACTAGACGAGCAAAATATACATATTACTTATGAAGTTATCAACCCTACTTCAAAAGAAATGTTCTTTTCTATCGGAGCACATCCAGGCTTCAATTGTCCTTTAGTAGAAGGTGAATCATTTACAGATTACCATTTATCATTTAATGGCCCTGAATATTTAGAAACAAGCGTTCTAGAAGGACCATTTCTTTCACAAGAAAAACAACTAATGGTTGAAAACAAGGCAGAATTACCACTTACATACGATTTATTCAAAAATGATGCCCTTATTTTTGAAAATATGAATACAAATGAAATTTCCATTCGCTCTCATAAACATAATAAGTTTGTAAAAGTAGCATTTGAAAGTTTCCCATTCGTTGGTGTGTGGACACCAGGAAATGACGCTCCTTTCTTATGTATCGAACCGTGGTATGGAATTGCTGATGAGGTAGAAGCAGCTAAAGATTTCAAAGAGAAAAAAGGCGTACAGTCCTTACAAGCAAATGAAACGTTTACATGTCGCTACAGCATTACAATTGGATAAAGTGCATTTTTCATATTCTATCCCCCGCCCCTAGAGATTTTTAGGCGGGGTGATTACTATCAGCTAACGCTATATAATAATGGAGGTATTCAATTTTGATTGAAGTATATATTGATGGTGCATCAAAGGGAAATCCAGGCCCTTCTGGCGCTGGAATTTTTATTAAAGGTGTGCAGCCACCTGTGCAATTATCACTGCCACTTGGAATCATGTCCAACCATGAAGCTGAATATCATGCATTACTGACCGCATTAAAATATTGCATGGAACATAATTATAGCATTGTATCTTTTCGCACAGATTCACAGCTTGTTGAACGTGCTGTAGAAAAAGAATATGCAAAAAACAAAACGTATGCACCACTTTTAGAAGAAGCACTAGCGTACATCAAAAGCTTTGATCTTTTCTTTATAAAGTGGATTCCAAGTAGTCAAAACAAAGTTGCCGATGAATTAGCAAGAAAAGCCATTTTACAAAATTAATGGGGGTTTTAGTGTGAAAAAAGGATGGATTGCTCCTCTCGCTTTATTATTTGTCTCCTTTATTTGGGGAGCCACATTTGTTGTCGTTCAAAATGCAATGTCATTTGTTGGGCCATTTACTTTTAATGGTGTTCGCTTTTTATTTGCTGGAATCATTTTATTATTTGTCCAATTTATATTCTCGAAAAAAACTTCAAAACAAGAAGTTCAACATAGTAGCATTGCTGGTTTAATTATCGGATTTTTCTTATTTATCGGTTATTTATTACAAACATTTGGATTACTCTATACCACTTCTTCTAAAGCAGGATTTCTAACTGGACTCAGCATTGTTATGGTTCCGATTCTTTCATTTATCTTTTTAAAACAAAGAGTTACACCTTTTATCATACTTGGCATTACTGCTGCAACAGCAGGCTTATATTTACTAACCGCTGGTGATTCTTTTCAATTGAATATTGGTGATATACTTGTTCTCGGCTGTGCAATTGCTTTTGCAGCCCATATTCTCATTAACGGAGTCTTTTCTAAAAAAATATCCCCTTTATTATTAAGTACAGCTCAAGTATTATCCGTTGGAATTTTCTCTTCTATCTGTGCTTTTTTATTCGAGGACTGGAAAAAGTTATTTTCAATCTCTTTATGGACGAATTCTGCTTTTTTATTTGCTCTACTTGCAACATCCGTGTTCGCAACATCCATCGCTTTTTTTATTCAAACAGCTGCGCAAAAACATACCTCTCCAACGAGAGTTGCCATTATTTTTGCAATGGAACCTGTCTTTGCTGCATTAACAGGTGTTCTTGTCGCAAACGAACAGCTTTCTATTCCTTCAGTACTTGGTTGCCTTTGTATTTTCTTAGGCATGATCTTCGTTGAACTTCCTTCAAAAGCAAAAAAAGAAGCGCAGGCTGCGTGAAGTTACGCTTGTAACGTCCGCATAAAAGCCTTTGCGCTTTTTTTATCGGTAATTTTCTCTTCCTTCAAACGCTCTAATAAAGCGATAAAATAACTACCATCAAACTGTAATTGATGTTTAATTGTTGCTTCAATCGCTGCATTCACAAGCCCATCAGATGCACCCGTATATCCTTGACCAAACCTAATAAACCCTTGTGCATCCTCTGATAATTTAAATCCTTTTGTGTGTAAGAATGAAAGATAATCTTGTACCGTTTGCATGCTGTTCCCACCTACCAAAAAATTCTCCACTTCCTATCATACATGTTTTTAGGCTTTATGAGAATGACTTTTCCTTGACAATCTCTCTTAGATTTCTTGATTTCCTAAAAGATAAAAACAACACTAATTACTTCACTAATTTTCACTTTCTCTCCTTGGTTATATTGTAAGGTATTACATGATGTGAAGATCAATAAAGAAAATGAAATAATTCCCTTATATAAAAAGGATTCATCTACAGCATCACGAAATAAATAAAGTGTGACTTTAATCAACGGGAATTTTCTTTATTCCGTACCTGTCTCTCTATCTATATTCTAAACATCGAGACAAACTTATTACCTACAAATCACGAAATAAAAAGGAGAAATATAATGAAACAAGCTCTATTAATTATTGATGCTCAACAAGAACTTATTGATGGAAACGAGCAAGAATCTGCAGTATTTCATAAAGAGCAATTATTAACGAACATAAATATAGCCATTCAAAAAGCAATTCAATCCAATGCTCTTATTATTTTCGTCAGAGATACTGATGTTGCTTCTGGTATGGGGAAAGGATTTCAAGTACATGAGGAACTCAGAATTCCGCATGCAGCACAAATCATAGACAAACAAGCCACCAATTCATTTTATAACACCTCTTTACATGCCATTTTAAAAGAGAAAGAAATTGGTCATCTCGTTATAGGCGGCTGCAAAACCGAGCATTGTATTGATACTGCCGTTAGAACAGCAACTGTACAGGGATTTGATGTCACTTTAATTAAAAATGGGCATTCCACGAATGATTCTACGATTTTATCAGCCAAAAAAATTATTGAACATCATAATAAAACACTACATGGCCATTATAATGTCGATCATTTTTCTGTTGTTAGAGATGTCGAAGAAGATCTATTTTCCCCTATTCATAATCAATATCGAGAATAGAAAAATCACATTTATAAATTAAAAAGATTCCTTTTTTAAAAGGAATCTTTTTAATTTATAAATATCTGTGCAGCAATTCCATATAATTCACCATTTCTTTTCAAAAATTGAGTGCTGTTTTTCAACATAATTGGCGGTTGATTTACCTTTTGAAATCCAACTGTCTCGAGCACTGTCATAAAAAATTCTTTTCCTTCTAGTACATCAATTCTAAGTCTTCCTTTATAATCTTTTGCCAAATGATGAACAATTGTAGTTGCGATATGATCATTCAGCGCGACAATTGGTCCTATAATTCTATTTTCTGGAGTTTGTACGCTCATTCCATATCCCACAATATAATTTTCTTTGTCTTTTACAACTATACATTGCTCAGATTGTTCAATTCTTCTCTGTATAAAATTACTTCTATTTACCCCGAAAGCGGCTTCATCTAACTTCACAATCCCATTACTATCTCCCTTATCATAATCCATAAAAATATGTTGCTCATTTCTATCGTAATCTTTAGGAATTACATACTGATTACATATATACTTTGAAACTTTAATCAGTGGGGGTTTTCTTCATCCACCACTGATTATTAGCCCTCACCAATCGTTTTTTTTACGGGCAGCCCGATCCCCACCTACCTTCCTCGTTTTTCTTTGAATCTTGAGGTGGAGATCTTACTGCCCACGAATAGCAGGATAAATAAGGAAGAACTCTATTATTCTTGCTTATTGATAATTTGTGCTAAATCCATAA
Source organism: Bacillus sp. 05T22 (assembly GCF_056396765.1). Classification (NCBI taxonomy): domain Bacteria; kingdom Bacillati; phylum Bacillota; class Bacilli; order Caryophanales; family Bacillaceae; genus Bacillus; species Bacillus sp. 05T22. Next base: position 9,858 of record NZ_JBFTMC010000067.1, on the reverse strand, counting down.
AAAAGCTTAATGATTCAGGATTGACCATGGAACCTTGATTGACTACCTTTTCTGCTGGAAACCCTAATAGAATTTTTCGAATTGGAACTTCTAATTTCTTTCCACTCAATGTTTTTGGAATTTGCTCTACTACGTAAACTTCATCAGGGACAAATCGGGGTGAAACCTTTTGTTTTATTTCAGCTTTTATTGCTTCTTTTAGATCATTACTCATATTCACTCCAGGTTTTAACACAACGAATAGCGGCATAAATGATTTACGTCCAAGGAGCTCTAAATCTACTACTAAACTCTCCATAATGGCATCCAGGGACTCAACTATACGATAGATTTCGCTCGTCCCTAGACGTACACCTAGCCGATTGATCGTAGAGTCTGATCGCCCGAAGATAACACAGCTCCCTTTATCATCAAATTTGATCCAATCACCATGTCGCCAAATCCCTGGATACATCTCAAAATAACTTTCAAGATAACGCTTATTATTGTCATCTCCCCATAAATATATAGGCATAGATGGCATTGGAGAAGTTATAACCAACTCTCCAACTTCATTAGTAATCGAATTCCCTTCATCATCAAATGATTGTACGTTTGCACCTAAAGAACGAGTTTGTATTTCACCTGCGTAAACAGGCAATATAGGAGAGCCACCAACAAATGCAGTACATACATCCGTTCCTCCACTGGTCGAAACAAGCCATACATCTGTTTTCACATTTTCAAATAAAATCCCTTCAGAGTTATAAATGAAGGGATCTCACAGAAAATTTCATCTTATTCAATTACTGGATAGACGATACGATACATGCCTTTTTTCAATTTTTTCCTCTATTTCTCTTAAATTCTCTTTATCACTTAATAATAATTGTTTATTCTCTATCAATAATTGTTTAAAGGATTTTCTTATTTTTTTTCGCATGTTTTTTCCTCCTTCATGATTACAAATAAATTATCAAAGGATCATTTATATAAAAGATAAGTAATTATCTGTGTAGTCTTATAATAAAAGATTCGTGTGAAATCTATTTGAATTCCAAATGAAAACTAAGTATTTTTTCTGATAACTTTATCGATTAAAAGAAATCACATAAAAAATAACGCCTAATCAAAATATATTTGATCAGACGTTATCTATAGTTGTAAGCAATCTCCCTAGCATTGCTTTTACAGCATATTTATAAATATTTCAGGTCTTCCCCAGTTCATTTGGTCGCAAACAAATCGTACTTTCTCTTCATCAATTGTATGCAGTCCTTCTTCTAGCAAGCATGAAATCGGAACTTCACAATGAATTTGTGCTAATTGTAATGATATGTTTAAATTCTCCAAATCATTTTCAATTTTTGTACGCTGTGCTTTTGTTAATGCCACTATATTTTCTAATACTGCCGCTACGGTTCCGTGTTCTTGAATTAGTTTATACGCTGTCTTTTCGCCAATTCCTTTTACACCTGGATAATTATCACTCGTGTCCCCCATAAACGCTTTTGCATGAACGATTTGCCAAGGTTCTACACCCTTTTCTTCCCTAATCTTCTCTGGCGTATAATACTCATAGTTTCCAATACCCTTACGAAGAAGCATTACCGTAACATTTGTATCAACAAGCTGTAATAAATCTGTATCACCTGTTAAAATATATACTTCTGCCTCACTAGCGTATTCTTTTGCCAACGTACCAATACAGTCATCAGCCTCATAGCCTTTCAGTCCAATTACAGGAATAGATAACTTCGATGTCATCTCTTGCACGAGATCAAATTGCGGAATCAATTCTTCTGGTGGTGCTGCACGATTTGCTTTATAGTTTGAGAAAGATTCTGTTCGGAATGTCGTACTTCCCATATCCCAGCACGTTACAATATGCGTCGGTTCAATCGCTTGCGCCGCTGTTAATAAATGTTTCATATAACCATGAATCCCGTTTGTTGGGGTACCATCTTGTCGTTTCATAAATTGGCCGTAAACACTTGTTGCGTAAAAAGCACGAAATAATAGTGCCATGCCATCAACTAACAATACTTTTTTCATAATTCCTCTCCTACTAACAAAAAATAATAACCTCACGTTATCACGTAAGGTTATATAAATAGATTACCATTCTACGTTTCTGTTCAACTTTATCTATTATACAATGTTTTCATATATTTAGCACCATTAACAGCTCAAGATGTTTGGCTACAGCATGTATGAAGCAATCCAGAATACGTGTTTTTACCTGTTGAAACGACCACAGCCTTCGCAGTTCCGTTTACAATATGTGTACCTTTAAAACATACATTTTCAAGTTGAAGTGGATTGTAGTCTTTCATACGTTTTAATGGAATAAAACGTTTGCGTTCAAGGTGATAACAGCTTTCAAATTTCTCTACATTTATTTCTTTCCCTGTTAACACCGATTCATTTACTAGCAAATCTTCCGCATAAACAATACGTACATCAGCTGGAACTGTATCACCTGCTGAAAGAAAAACCATATCCCCTGGAACTAGCTCCTCAACTGGAAGTTTCATTATTCTTGATTCACTATTCATACCTACATTTGTACATCCTTCTACTCTAGAAACGGTAACCGTCACAATCTCACACTGATTTTCATTATGAACACGTTGCTTTACAAATCCAGGAATCATTTCGCCTAATTTCATCATTACATCCGAAAGAATTGCTCGCTTTGAAGATAATTCATTTTTTCCGTACACGTGAATACGTTTCTGTGCTTCTTTAATAGAAAGACCATCTCTTGTTGTTTTAAAATAAGCAAATACAGATTTCACATCTCTCGTTGCAATTTCAATTAACAAGTCTCTATTTTGTTTTAACATAGATTGTTCTTTCATTATTTTTTTACTTTGTTTATAAGAAGTGTTACCCACAAGTTTGTTTACATATAACATATTATCGTCTCCTCCTTTATAACATAGGAAGAAACGCTTTGTTTCTCAATTTATCTCACTTTAACAATGGATATTCCTAAACTCAGTTAAAGTGTCTATGCTCAACTCATAATTATTTCAGCACATAACTATAAGCTGACCGCTATTTTAGTGATAAATTATAGAGGGAGGAACAAGTCGTTTCCTGCCTACATCATATATTTTTGTTTTGCAGTATATGGGTAACGGAACCGAGTCAGAATTTGACATGCTCCTCACCTCCTCTTTCATTTTTTAGTCAGTATTTATACTATGGAAATGGTCATAGTTTGTTAATAAAAAGACCTCTACTCATAAGCGAGTAAAGGTCATTACATACATAAATAAGCGATTCCTAATAAACATAGAAATCTGCGAACCTCTCCCTCGCCGAGTTTTAGCACTGTATAGCATAGGTACGTTACCAGCTACATTAAGAAAAACCTTAATTCGATCATTCCTGTTGACCCATTGGCGTCTCTCGACATTTTTGGGCAGTAGCATTTCTCTATACAGGAGCCTCACCTAACAGAGACTTATTTTTTTATTATATAAAAAATGTTACTCCTATTTAAAATAGATGTCAACACCTTGGATTCAAACTTTTCCTTATTACAACAAGTATTTCCTAGAAAATGAATCGAATAGAAGCACGCCTATTCTAGTACTAATTGTTTAAGATTTTGTATGCTTCTCTTCTCAAGATTACACGCTTGGAGAAAGTAGGTTTCAATATCTCCATACATTTCTACAATTTCATGATAAACCTCATCTAAATATTCACATCACACTTCTAGCATTGGCTTGATCCGCTCTGGTGAAGCTTAAAATAAACTCAATCACAGATTAAGAAAAACATTTCTCCCCATCTGTAACTCTCTTTAAAGTGTTATTTATTTTCATATTTATTTCGATATACAGCTTCATATTAGGCTCTACTATGTTGTCTTGAAGTAACTTGATATTAGGAATTCATACACTCTTGAACCAGTAGTTAGCCCAAATCTTCTTTTAACTTTTGGGCTAACTACTACAACTAAGTCACCATTAGATCCAGTTGACTCAAAACTTTGGTTATTTGGTCCAAATTTATTTAGTTTTGACGAAACTATAATATAAGCATCTATAGGGCCAATCCCTTTTTTGACTGCTTCTCCCGACACAAAAAATGTTTTCACATCCATATATAAAATATCTCTTCTTGGTAACTGGCTACAATCTATCTCATTTAGAAATCATTTTCGAACCACTTTACATGCTGCTTTTCTTCAACGTTCCTTGCATTTGATTCTTTAATAGTTATGGTTCCTTCATTGGAAAGTATAAAAATTAGTTCTTCAAAAAAAACAACAATTAGACCTTCGATGCTAGAAGACATTTCTGCCACGCGAGTTTTAACATTTCTACAATAACTTTTGGACTCTGTTCTTCTTTTGGTGCAAACGTTATTCTTTTTATCTGGAGATAAAGCTTCGATATGTTCTAAAAGAAACATACCTTTCCCCTTCATCATCCCTCTGTCAGGGTATTAACGTAAATTCATTAATTTGGCCCATCAATATCTGACAAAGATATTACTACATCAAATGACTTGTGTGTATATTCATACCTAATATATCCTTCATACTTATTTACTATAGATACTACACTTTTCAAACCCCATCCATGAAATTTTTTATCTTCCTTAGTTGTTAAGAAATGATTATTTAAAAGCTTTGGCTCAATCAAAATACTGTTTTCTATTTTCAAAAAAATCATTTCATTAATTTTTTTCATTGTAATCTTTATCCACCGTTCGTCAAACCGATCAATATGTTGACATGCTTCAATCGCATTATCAATAAGATTAGACAGTACAGCTACAATGTCATTATCAGCTATTTTCAATTCTTGGGGAATTTCTACCTCAATAGTATTTTTAATTTTTTCTTCCTTCATCATTTCCATTTTATTGTTAATTACAAAATCTACAATGGTATTGTTAGTAAAAATATTTCGTCCATAATTACTCAATATTGGTTTTGATATATTATTAATATAATCCAACGCTTTTTCACTTTTATCGTCTTTAATTAATTTATACAAAGTTGTCATATGATTATTTAAATCATGATAAGTTTTAGCATTATTTTCATAAAGTTCACGCATTTTAATGAAGTCTTCTTGTAATATCTTATTTTTGAACTCGATTATTTTCTTTTCTTCTTCTTTTTCATAATTAGTGAAAAATAATACAATTAAAAATAATGTTAATATTCCAAAAATGATGAATGCAATCCAACTTGATACGATAACTTGATTCACATAAACAAATGATTTTTTTGTAACAAAATAAGATATAAAAAAACCTAAAATAGCAATCAATAAGAAACGTTTATACTTTTTAAAAATAGTGTTCACATCAAATTTCCTTGAAATAATTTTATAAAAAAGATATAAAATTATTATTTCTATAATCCTGATTATATAAATAACAATTACGTAGTCCATTGATTGATTACGTGCATCCCAATTATTATCATTTAGTGCATTCGTAATAACTAACGCGATGCTATTGCAAAATAATATTGCAGAAAAATAAAAAGACACAAGAGAAAATATAAATTTCATTTTAGTACTATATAAAATTATTGAAGTAACTGTAAAATAAATAATACAAAATAGAAGCGTTAGTAAATCCGGTAATCCCACCATATTCAGAATGTAAATAATTAATGATAAAAGAACAGAGAAACAAATTTCATATATAGTTGTTTGTTTATTATTAAATCTAATTGGAAATAATAAATTTAATACTCTGTAACCTATTATAATTGAAAAAATTGAAGTTAAATAATCTAAATTCCAAAATATCACAACAAATTTTCTCCCCAAAACATATGAATTTTAGACTTTAATTCATTAATATGATTTCTACTTACTGATAAAATTTCATTATTTTTTAAAACAGCCATATTATCTTGGATCTTCATTACATACAATATATTAACAATAATCCCCTTATCAATGTAAAAAAATTCTTTACAATCAATTTCTGAAAAAACTGCAGCTAAAGGCTTTCTTACCTTAATTGAATCATCTTCAGTGACAAAAACTGAATTTTTCCCATCCTTATATAGATATAAAACACTATTCAGAGGTATTTTATGAAATCTCGTTTTAGTTTGAATAGTATAACATTTTTTATTTTCTAAATTTATCATTTTAATAGCATCTTTAATAGCTAGAGGCAATTTTTCCTCCATTCTATCTTTTGGAATATACCGAAAAATATTCAATTCATAAGAATCAATAGCGAATTCTAAATGTGATGTTATAAAAATAATTAATGAATTTTTATTTTTCCTCCTTATAATCTTTGCTATTTCTATTCCAGTTATGTCCGGCATCTCTATATCTAGAAGTATTAAATCAAACATCTTGTCTTCCAAAGTAAATAAGAAAGAATCTCCAGAAATAAATGTGGTTATTTCAGAAATGACACCTTCTTTAATAAGTATAGATTTTAATAAATTAAGTTCTTGATTTAGAATATTTTCGTTATCATCTACAATACTAATATTCATACTATCTCCTCTTTTGAATTTATTAAATATAACAAGTTTATAAAGTTTAATTATATTCTATATTCAAATTATACCAAACTGAATTTTTTATATCAATTTTAACAAAAAATGAAATGTATGGAATTAGTATAGTTATATGAACACAACTAAGTTAAGTCAGTAAAATGCGCTTACATAGGAGTCTCCGTAATAAAACAATGATGGTCGAGTCGTATCGTTTTAGAGGACCGGTAAAAGAGTTAATTAGTGAATACGGCGGGAAGAGCTAGCACTTAGGATTACTTAAAAACTTAACTGTTTAGTATACAAGGTATTGACGTAGATCCAATCAAAAAAATATGCATTTTTATTTAACTTCATTTCAAACAAAAAAATCGTCCAAAGACGATTTTTTTGTAATAGTTCATACGCTAAAATATGCTTCTGTTGAATAGCCTAAACAGTAATCAATTTAAAAATAAAATACTTTGCTATTAAATCCTCCCATCAATTCGTTAAAAAAATTTTATACTTCATCAGTAAAAGAAGATAATGAGACATAATAGTCTTCCTCGTTTTCTTCTCCAACACTTAATCTTTCAGCTACTTTTTCAACAGTTTCTAATTGAAATAACTCTTGCAATGTAATACGAATTTTAGTTTTCATCTCTATCATATTAACTAATCGAATTGCTTTAAGTGAATTTCCACCCATTTCAATAAAACTATCTTTCATGCTAAGATGACAAATGTTTAATACGTCTTGGAAAATATCAAATGTAATTTGTTCCCATTCATTTCTAGGTAGTACATTTTGTTCATTCCTTTTAAATTCCGGTACTGGTAATTCTTTGAAGTTAACTTTTCCATTAACGGTTACTGGTAATTCTTTAAGACGAATGAAATATTGTGGAATCATGTATTCTGGTAACTCATCTCGAAGAAAATTCTTAATTTCTTCCTCATTTATTTCTTCATCTTGAATTAAATAAGCACATAAATAATCAAAACCATTATCATTTCTTAGTAAAATTGTTGCATTCTGTATATTGTTTAATTTTTTTAATCTATTTTCAATTTCTTCCAATTCTATTCTGAAACCATTTAATTTAACTTGTTTATCAATCCTTCCTAAATAAATTAAATTGCCCTCATTATCCCATTTTACTAAATCACCAGTTTTATAGAATCTTTCACCATTGACATCTTTATCAATTACAAATTTTTCTTCACTCATTTTATGGTTATTTAAATATCCCTGGGCTAATCCCGGTCCCCCGATATATAGTTCTCCTGGAACACCTATTCCACAAATCATATTATCAGATTTAACTATTGCCGATGTGTTAGTAATAGGTTTTCCAATTGGTATTTTTTTATCGAAATTCATACTACTATCAATTTGATAGAATAAGGAAAATGTAGTCGCTTCGGTCGGACCATATACATTGTATAATTTTAGAGATTCCTGTTTATTTTCCATTAATCGACTTACATGTTTATTAGAAGTAGCTTCTCCGCCAAAATAAAGCTGATTTAACGAATTAAATACAGTTGGTTCAATTTCTATATATTGATTAAATAACGCGGTTGTGACGAACATTGTATTTATTTTTTTTGACAATATATTTTCTTTAAGCAATTCAATATTAGATAAAACCTCTTTATCAGCAATATGCACATACCCACCATTTAATAAAGGACCCCAAATTTCGAAATGAGATGCATCAAATGACAATGAACCTGTCTGAAGTATTGAAATATCAGAAAAATCTGTGTAATTCACATCTTTTACTAACCTAATTATACTTTTATGTTCTATCAGAGTTCCTTTAGGATGGCCTGTTGTCCCAGAAGTGTAAATTACACAAGCTATATCAGTTGGATTAATATCTACTGACTGGTATACGTTTTTCTCGAGCACTGTATAGTCTAGTTTATTTGTATTGATCATTAAAACTGAATCATCAATAAAATCAGCTAATTTATCATTCTGAACTAAAACAATCTTTAGTCTACTATCACTGATGAGATAATTGATTCTATTTGGAGGATAATCTGGATCGATTGGTAAATATGCATAACCGGCTTTTAAAATGGCTAACATTGAAACCACTGTATATATATTTCTTTCAACAACCACTCCAATATAGTTATTACCTTCTTCTGAATTATTCAGTAAACTGTTAGCTAACTGATTTGCTCGTTGCTCTAGTTCTAAATATGTCATTTCATTAAAATCATCACTCAATACAATTTTATCAGGTGCCATCCTAACTTGTTGTTCAAACAATTGAAGAATAGTATGTTGAACATTAGAAATTTCGTTACATTTACTAAACGAATCTATAACTTGTTTGATTTCATCGTTAGATGAAATTTGAATATTTAATATTGGTATAGCTGGATCTTGAAGTACTTGTTCTACAATATTTAACAATTGAGAGAGTAATTTTTTTGATGTATTTTCATCGTAACAATTAGAATTAGTCAACAGTTGTAATTCTAATTGTTCATTCTGATAACCTACTAAAGTCATATCATAATTAGTTTGCTCTCTATTAGTTTCTAAATCAAATTTCAATTTATTATCTGCTTCCTTCTCTGCTTTATAATAATTCTCGAAAACAACTACAGATTTCACTAAATCTTTCCCTAAGTTAGTACATTCTGTTTGAATTTCAGCTAATGAATAGTGATCATATTCATTACTTGAAATGGCTTGTTTTTGTATTTTCTTAAGCAAATCATTAAATTTTGTCTGCTGCTCGTTAACTACTCGGACAGGAATAGTATTTATGAAAAGCCCAATTGTAGATTCAATATTATTTATCTCAACATCTCTTCCTGAAACAACTTTTCCAAAAACTACATCTTTTTGTCCTATATGTTTTTGAAGTAATACTCCCCACGTAGTTTCAAGGAATGTATTCATTGTAACACCAGTGCTGCGACAAAGTTTTTCTAGTTGTGCCATCGTTTCTTTGCTAAGTGATGTTTCAGAAATAATGATTTCTCCTGATTCTAACTCGCAATTAGAGTTTATTTCAATTTGAGCATTTTCATCATATCCTTCTAATACTTCTGACCAATATTTAATTCCTTCTTCTTTCTCAGTGAACCTAATAGTTCGAATATATTCTTCATAGTCATAACGACTATGAAGTTCTTTACTGATTTCACAATCTAAAATACCTGATTCTAACTGAGAATAGAATTGACTTAAGTCATTCATTAAAATGGACATACACCAGCCATCCATAATGATATGATGGAAACTAATCACCAATTGAGATGGTTCATTTTCTAAGTGAATTAAAGCTACACGAATTAAACTATCGTTTTCTAAGTCAAAACCTCTTCGAACATCTGCTTTTAAGAAGGTGTCTTTTTCC
>NZ_JBFTMC010000066.1:0-24389 GCF_056396765.1 Bacillus sp. 05T22 | reverse complement strand
GTAATAGAGAGATGCAAACCCTCAGATGTTTTGCTGGATATTGGTACAGGCGGGGGAGAGAATGTATTAAGAATTGCACCGGCAGCCTTATTCATGATTGGGATTGATAATTCAAGTGGAATGATAGAAACAGCACAGTCTAATTTGGAAAAAGCAAGTGTATCAAACGTTAGATTTTTCAAAATGGAGTCCGAAGGCTTGATGTTTCCACACTCTTTTTTTGACATTGTGTCTTGTTGTCATGCGCCTTTTGTTGCAGCAGAAGTAGCAAAAGTAATAAAAAAGGGTGGTATCTTTTTGACGCAGCAAGTCAGCGAACATGATAAATGGAACTTAAAAGCAGCGTTTGGAAGAGGACAATGCTTCGGGGAAAAAGACGGCACATTAAAAGAAAAGTATGTTCGAGAGTTGAAGTCTGCAGGCTTTACTGATGTGCAAATATTAGAATATGATGCGATTGATTATTACCAAACACCTGAAGACCTCCTGTTCCTATTAACACACACACCTATCATACCAAGATTTGGTGAAGAGAAAGAGGACTTTGGTATTTTGGAAAAATTCATCATAACAAATAAAACGGAAAAAGGAATCCGTACAAATTCAAAACGTTTTATGATAATCGCTAATAAATCTTAATCTTTTTACATGAATAAAGGTGTTCAATATAAATGATAAAAGCCGATTTCCGTAGTTTATAGGAGAACGGCTTTTATTGCGTGGTACCTGTGATTGTCTTGTGGTTAAAATTTCACTAAACGAATTTATACATAAGAATATCATCTACATATTCATTATCATTCATTTTAAATTCCTTAATTTTACGTCCTTCTTCAATGAAACCCATCTTTTTGTACAACGATATTGCACTATGATTTGTTGAGAAAACTCCTAAACTTACTTTTTCAATGAGAGGATTTTTCTCTGCCCAGTCTAATAAAGCTTGTAGTAGCATTGTCCCAATTCCTAGTCCTCTGTAATTTTTACTGATCATGATTCCAAAGGAACCTGTATGAGACAATCGTTTTTTATTTTCGCTAAGGAAAACAATCCAGCCAACCACTTCACCATCTTTTTCAGCAACAAGTAATGTTTCTCTTTCATTCTCCAATACGCCTTGTACCCATTCCTTTTGCTCGGATGACGTTTTATTAAATTCTTCGGATAACGAAATGAGAAACTTGCCTTCGGAAACAACGGATTTCTGTATGTCTAAAATGGCCTCGGAATCTTCTATTTTTCCTGTGCGAATCATGTAGCTGGCAGTATCTTTTGAAATTGACAATTATATACCCCCTTATAAAATATTTTGTTAATATTCTATCTTTCTTTTATAATCTCCTACTTAAACGAAAATGCTCCGTTTCTTTTAGAAGGAAGTTTTCATTTCTTGGCGTATCTATTAAGTTGTCACGGGGTTTCAGAAACCTTGGCGATGGAAAGAATTAGAAGCATCGGGTTTGGTATTTACTTATATAAGGGGGTGGGGAAGTCTATGATTCATAAAGTTGGTCAAATTATGTTGTATGTAAATAACCAAGATGAGGCAGTGGATTTTTGGACAGAAAAAGTAGGGTTTACTGTAGTTTCTGAAGAAAATAACGGTCAAGGAATGAGATGGATTGAAATTGCTCCAACAAAGGGCGCAGAAACAAGCATCATTCTGCACAATAAGGAATTGGTTGCTAAAATGTCACCTGGGTTAAATCTTGGTACACCTTCTCTAATGTTTTTCACAGAAAATCTTGATGAATTACGTAGCAACTTATTAAATAAAAATATCACAGTCGGAGAAATTGTAAATATGCCTTCCGGTAGAGTGTTTAATTTTGCGGATCATGAAGAGAATTACTTTGCTGTGATGGAGAAGAAATAAATAGAAAAACCCCCTGCTTTTTGTTCAAAAAGCAGGGGGTTTTTCTATGTTTCATAATCGGATTTATTTTCAAAATGCTTTCATTTTACTATGTTTTCAGATAAAACAAATCCCCATACAATGATATTTGTAATTACTAAGCTTTTTCCACATATGTATTCGCTCCTAATCTGTTGAAGTTCTATAGTTCTTCTTGATGATATCTCGCATGTCTCTGATAAAGAATAGAAGGAACATTATACCTATGATGCCACTAATCCAAAAATATGTATTTCCGGTTGTGAATTTGTCATAGAAGGTATAGGCATTCCAAGTTATAAGGATTACTGAACATATAGTAGAGGTTACTAATGAACCTAAACTTCTCATAATTGTCACCTCGATTCAAAATGTTGTAATTTTATATAATTATACATATAAATAAAAGGATTTAGAAGTAGTCAGGTTACAGTAACTGGGATAATTGCTAGAAAAATATGCTTAACGTTGTAAAAGCACAAAATCCTGACGCTACCCCATTAATTGGACAGAGCTTTTACTTTTTCAAAAAAATCTTTTAAGTGTATAAATTCCTCTTCATTTCCGCGGGTTGAAAAAACATCTTGATCTTGATGGGAAACAACAATAGAAGGAATCGTTTTAAAAAAGGCAAAAGGTTGTTTTTTCTCTTTTATTTTATGAATTTTATGGTAAGGTATCTGTAATGAAATAGGAAGCTCGCCAAATATTTCGCTATAAAATAAAAGCTGTCGTTCCGTGTAAGCTAGAATACCTCTCATAGGTGTAGAACTCCCATAGCCAGATATACCGCTTTGCATTTCATAATAAGCTGAAATCATACCTTGTATATTCTCATTTGAAGACATTTTCTGTTGAAATTCTTGCATTGCATGTTCTCTTAAACTCATATAAATACCTCCTTAGATTAAAATTCATTTTGAATTTTTCACAAAAAACGTGAGACGAAATATTAACAAGAAAGCTAATATTGCTAAAAACGGGATGGTTATAAATTTTTGAAAAATAAAATCAACAGCTGAGAAATCTTCATACAAATGACAAAAAGCACTTTTGGTATGCGTCATCTGTATTGTGTATTGATACGAAAAAATAAGTAATCCTATCCCAGAGAAATACTTAATATACTCATTTGCATGAGAATATTTTTTTATTAAAGATACAATATACATTATGAAAATCGGATATAAGCATATCCTTTGATACCAACATAAACTACATGGAACTAGTTTCATAATTTCACTTATAAATAAACTATCTATTGTTCCAATAAATGATATCATTGTCACATAGGACATATAATTATTATAACGTATTAATTTTGTAATATTCACCTATTTTTTTCATCTATGCTCACTCATTATCGTTATTTGTCACTATGCTCATTTAAAAACTCATTCAGTTTTTTCTGTAAGGGGTAGCAAACTTAAGTATTTGTAGTACAGAAAAGGATAGATAAGGTTTCTACTTTATCTATCCTCTTTTTATCACATATAATGTGGAATGTTTTTACCTAAAGATGTCAATTTTCTCGTTTTGGGGTATTTGTTTTTCTAAGCTTGATGGGCATGGCGTGCTACCCCTTAAAGAATTTTTGCATTTCCGGATTGTTTGGGAAGATTTGATCAGCTGAGCAACATAAAAATATACAAGAAATAGAAAATTGGGGTTAAACCGATGATAATATGTCCTATAAGGTTGACTCTCCAATGAATGTTTCGGACTCTATTCTTTCCTAACAGAAAAGTTATAACTAACACCGTTATAAGTGGACAGAAAAAAGAAATGGTGTCCCAAGGGCTGATTCTTTCAAAAATAATCCGATTTAATAATGGCAATAACAGAATAAAATTAATGATTAATAGAAGATATCCTATTACGATTCTCATTTTTCACCAACCTTTACATTTTTATCTTAATTTTAACATTCTTCTGATGATTACAAAAGAAGCTTCTTTCTTGTCCGTGACAAAATATGAAAGCCACCAAGCTTATTTTACTTGATGGCTTTCATTTTCTTTTGTTTATTAAAGAATTTTTGCATTTCAGGACTATTTGGGAATATCTCTTCAGCTTTATAAGAATGAAAATCTACTGGCTGGATCCGTTGTCGTTGTTTTAATTTTTCTTCGCCACGCATTACTCTAAGTACGTGCTAAACAGATTTAGGAAGTTCGCTTATTTGAATTTTAGTCATAATACCAACACCTCATTATATAAATCATTACAAATAAATTGTAGTTCCTTTTTCACGATTACTGGTCAAATCTCTTTACAATCCTCAAACCGAACATCGTAGTGAAAAACAAAACTATCATTACGTAGCCTAGAACGTAATCTACTCGTATCATTGAATCCTTATTGGAAATATATAAAGCAAATAGTATTACAGAGGTAGCACCACATTCCCATCAACTTAAGAATTTTATAACGCCCCAAAACAAAAAAATTGTACATTTTCACCTGGAGGTGTCAATATTGAGAAACCTCGCAGTTGCTTTTTTACGTTTTTTAAGAAGCAGAATGACATTCCTCAATTCAAATCTAAAAAGAATAAAGTTCAATCCTACACAATAAAACAAATAGAAATATTGCTATTGTTGAAAAAATCATGTTAATAAAACCCGGTCTCGTTACATTTGCAAAAAGCTAACGGGATTATGTTATTATTTTAGTAATTTACACAAGAGATAATTTCTTTTAAAGTAAATACGAAAATATATTTTAAATAGAACGGATGGATCTTGACATATATGAAAAATAATTCTCTTAAAGTCACCTTCGATAATTTGGAAGAGTTTGCTGATATAATCAGTGAAATTCTGCAATGCCCTATTACAGTAGAAGATGTAAATCATCGTCTCCTAGCATATAGTACCCATGACGAAAGAACAGACTCTGCAAGAATTGCAACTATTATGGGTAGGCGTGTACCTGAAAAAGTAATTAATAACTTATGGAAAGAGGGGGTTATTCCTACTCTTTTAAAAAGTCGTGAACCTATTCACGTAAAAAAGATAGATAATATTGGCCTCGGTGACAGAGTTGCGATTTCCATTTGGAATAAAGAGGACGTACTGGGATTCATTTGGGCTTTAGAAATCAAGCGCTCTTTAACTGAACAAGATTATGCCTTGATGAAAAAATCTGCTGAAGCTGTAAAAAGTAAGCTTCTTCAGCTCCAAACCAGAAAAAATAAAAAGGACGAACGTTCACAAGAATTTTTTTGGAAGCTACTAACTAATCATATACAAACAAATGAGGAAATTATTGAAAACTTTCAGGTACTTCATATTACGCCGGCTTCCTTATTTAACGTTGTCGTATTTCATTTTGAACAAGAAATTACGAGTGAAAAAGAAAAACAAATTTCTTATTTGTTAAAAACAAGCGAACATTTGAAAATTCTACTTTATACAATTGATCGTAACAAGTTAATTCTTCTTACTTCGTTAGATAATCTCAGTCAACCTTCTCATGAAATTAACAATTTCGTCGAAAGATTTGTTAACACGATGGAAAAACGATATGAAATTAAATCTATCAAACCAGCGTTCAGCAGTGTATATAGTGATTATCAAAAAATCAGTAAAGCTTATAAAGAAACATTAATCGTATTATCTATAAAGGAAAAATTTCCTTCCGACACAGCTAATATTCATGGCTATCAAAACATGGGGATTTATCAATTAATTGACCTTCTACTTGAGCAAAGAAAGCAGGAGGAGTATGAAAACCAAGCATTGCAGAAGCTCCATAAGTATGATTGTAAATATAATAGTAATCTTGTTGAAACGTTGGAAATATTTTTAAACAATGACAGTAATACCAGCGAAGTAGCTAAAGTTTTAAATATTCACGTCAATACACTAAGCTATAGACTTAAAAGAATCTGTGAAATCAGTGAAATCGATTTAAAAGATCCGAATCAAAAAATGGTTCTATACTTGGATCTTAAGTTACAAAAATTCATGTAGCAGCATCCTTTTGTGAAATTCCACAAAAGGATGCTGCTTTTTTCTTTTTTCTACACGATGAGAAAAAAGAAAAAAGCACTTTATAATTATATCGCAACAAAATAACTCAAAAATTTTTAAGTTACATCATATGTATTGTTAGCTAAAAGTGATTGGAGATATCATACACACTTATGTATGTGTGTATGTTGATATAGAGATTTATCAAGAAAGGGATTTGATTCATGAGAAATTTTTGTAATACCCAAAAAATAATAATTACAATAGTAGCAATTGTTGCAATAGCAATTGGTTATTATATGTTTCAATCGATTAATTCACCTGCAAAAGCTGTGGCCAAGCAAGAAAATACTGTACAGCTAGCAAGTGAACAACCAAAAATTAAAATAAAAAAAGCAACACCAACCCATTTTAATGGTAAGGAGAGAAAGGTTGTTTATCTTACTTTCGATGATGGACCAGGTAAATATACGGCTGATTTGTTAAACATCTTAAAAGAAAATGATGTGAAAGCAACATTTTTCTTAATTGGCGAAAATGTAAAACAGTTTCCAGAGTTGGTGAAACGTGAAAAGGAAGAAGGGCATTATGTGGGCATGCATAGTATGACACATGATTTTAAAAAATTATATACAAGTGGCGAATATGTAAATGAAATGAAAGAAGATCAAGGTTTAATAGCAAATATTATTAAAGAATCCCCAAAACTAACTCGTCCTCCATATGGATCCATGCCAGGATTAAATGAAGCACTTCGAAATAGAACAGTAGAAGCTAATTTAAAAGTATGGGATTGGACTATTGATTCTTTAGATTGGAAGTATAATAAGATGCCAGTTGATGCCGCTTCATCTCAGATTGTTCAAAATGTCCTAACAAATGCAAACCAGTCCAAAGAAGTGATTCTAATGCACGATATTCATCCACAATCTGTTGCTGCGGTACTAGCTATTATAAAAGGATTAAAAGAAAAAGGATATGAGTTTGAAGCGTATCATGAAGACGAGCATTTTTCAGTGAATTTTTGGCATGATAAACGTATATAACATCATAGGAGGAATTAACATTGATTTATAGGGAAATGGTATTAATAGGAGTCTTATCAATTGGATTTCTAGGTGGTTGTTTGGGGGCAAAACCCGAAGATCAATTATATGTAGCTTTTGAAAATGCAGCAAATCAAGAAAAAG
Organism: Bacillus sp. 05T22; assembly: GCF_056396765.1. NCBI lineage: Bacteria > Bacillati > Bacillota > Bacilli > Caryophanales > Bacillaceae > Bacillus > Bacillus sp. 05T22. Next base: position 17,328 of record NZ_JBFTMC010000066.1, on the reverse strand, counting down.
CATTATTTGATAATGTAAAAACATTTGAGCAGTTAGAAACAAAAGAACAGGAATTGTATAATCAAATTATACAAGAAGGGAAAGAGCAAAATGAGGGAGTAATACAAAAAATAGAGCAAGCCATTGCAACTGTAAATGAACGTGAAAAATTGGTAAAAGATGAAAAGGATGTATTAGAAAAAGCCCAAAAAGAAACCGCATCAGTTCATAGTTATATAGATAAAATTGAGGACAAAAGGTTAAAAAATCAAGCGGAAAAAGTAGAAGAAGTTTATAAAAATCGCTATGAAGTTTTTCAAAAAATAAATAATAGTTATAAAGAGGAATTAATAGCTGAAAAAGAACTTTATGAAAAGTTAAAAGGTAAAGAAACAAAACTAAAAGAGATTGGTGAGAAAGTTAAAACTATCAATACATTAAACGAGGAAACGCTAAAAGAAAAAGAAAAATTCAATCAATATACTAAAGAGTATAATGAGGGAAAACTAAAATTCTATGAAGACGCGAAGATTAAAATAAAAGAGAAAAAGTAAGAAAAATAATTATCAATTTAAGTATCTTGCCTCCTCATCCCTAAAGACAAATCAAAGTTCTAAATAGCATTTCGTTTAAAGGAGGTTTTTCATGAGCTATGATACTGTTTCATCTTTACAACGCATGCAACGACTACAGCAAGCAGCAACAGGACAAAAAGATGTTTTAAAACGAGTAAATTCAGGTTTGGAAATTGTAATGTTTATTACGGGAGTATTCTTAGCTCTCTCGACTTTCACATTATCTTTCTGGATATATTTCTTTTATTTTTTAATAAAGGAATATACTGCTAAAACATATCTAGTAAAAAACATGGATACTGGTGAAAAATTTCGAGTTGATAAACAAGAATTTAAACAATACAAAAAAGTGTTCAGAGCGAAAGAGGTAGCAATGGAATTGATTAGTTAGTAGCTTTAATAAGTAAAAGTAATAGGACTTTAAACGTAAGAATATAGGGGTAATAATTCTTTTTTGTGGTTATTTCCTGACTTAATTTATGAGAATATATTTTGCACATCATATCAAAAAGGAGTCTCTTATGAAATATTTCTCAATATGTTTAGTAATTTTATTTCTAATTGTGGTATTTAGTTGTATTATTTTGGGTTCTCATGCAAATAGCTGAAAGAAAGCGCCCTTGAGGATGTCTTTTTTTATAGAATCGATGAACAGACACAATATAAAAAATAATTAATCAAATAATTAAAAACGAGAAAACATTATAATGAAATGGGGGAATCAATTGTTACGTAAAAGACATTTGTATGTGCTTAGTGCTCTCTGCGCCATTATATTAGTTGGATGTAAATCTCAGGTTAAAGAAGCATCTTTAGTAAGTGATATAGGCGAGAAATCTATAGGAATAAAAGACATTGGGGATACACAGATAAATTTAGTAGATCCTACTAGTGGAAAAATGGTCAAACAAATAAATTTAACTTCATTAGGATATTTTCAAGGTGAAAATCAATATAAATTAAATATTAAAAAAATCGCTAATGAAATAGGCAAACAGATTGATCAAAAAATGATACCTTCTCGTATGACTAGTGATGGAATATGGAAAGAAGGAAAGCCTTCATATGAATTATTTGAAAAAGAGTTAGTAGAGGATTTAATGGATGTGGGAATGTGGGAACGTTCCCGTGCATTGCCAATTGTTAAGAAACGGCCTATTGCTCAATCAAAAGATGCAAATCGAAATAGCGAAGTAATTGGAAAATATGTGACGGACATAGTTGGCACAGCTAATGGTAAGATAGAAAACATTCGTTTGTCGGCAAATACTATTAATGGTGTAATATTAGGAAAAGGTGATCGTTTTTCCTTTAATGCTTTAATAGGAGATACAACACCTGATAAAGGATATCAGCTTGGAAAAGAAATCGTTGCGGGAAAATTAGTAGATGGTTATGGAGGAGGGGTTTGTCAAACTTCTTCTACACTTTATAATGCAGCGGATCAAGCGGGATTAAAAATGATAGAAAGATATAGTCATTCAAAGCCAGTTGGCTATGTACCTATAGGCAGAGATGCAACTATAGCGTATCCTTATTTCGATTTAGTATTTGAAAATGCGAATAATGTACTGGTACAGATCTTTATGAAGGTAGAAGGTAATAGATTAACCGCGGAAATACATAGGTTAATCTAAAAGATCTGTTTGGAGAGTTATTCTAATTCCTACCTTCCATTAGGGGTCCTACCGCATGCCCATCAAGTTAAGAAAAACAAATACCCCAAAGCAAAAATGCCATCCCTTCTATTCTCTTTTTTTTACCATCTTATTATCTGAATTGTACTAAAAAAGCATTGTTTTAGGATACAATAGAGTCAAAAGATGAACTATTAGAATAGATCGAATCGTTGATATATCTATGTTAATAGAGGGGGGAATTATATGATTCGTGAAGCTGAACCAAAAGACAGTCATGTAATTGAAAATCTATATAAAAAATTAGCACCACATAGTAAAAACATTAAGGTTTTACCAGAAAGAATTGAGCAGATAAGGAATGATTCTAATAATTTCTTATTTGTGTATGAGGAAGATTGTAAAGTTAAAGGAAGTATATTTATGACTTTTTGTCTTGATCCTGGATATCAATTTAGACCATATACCGTTCTAGAGTATGTGATTGTAAATGAAGATTTTCGAGGTAATGGGATAGGTGAAAAGTTACTAAAACATGTAGAACGGCTATCAATTGCAAGGGAATCCACAAGAATTATCCTATTAAGTAGTATAAATAGAATAGAAGCACATAAATTCTTTTCTAAAAATGGTTATAATGGCACTATAAGTAAGGGATTCAAGAAGTATATACCGATTAATTAAGTTTTCGTTATGGGGATAATTCAAAACCTTAGATTAATAGTAATTGTGTGTTTTTTATATTGGATTTTTTGAGATATAAGCGGAGGGGAAAAGACATGATAAATCAAGCTGAATTACTATGGAAACGTATAATTAATAGAGGTTCAAGCCTTGAAGTGAACTTTCAAAAAACATTAAACCTCCAACCGGGTGCAAGTGATGAAGATTTTCAGTTAATTGAAACTACACTGGGTATTACACTTCCTAAAGAAATGAAAAGTTTTTACAGGGTGTATAACGGACAAATTTGGGAACCTGGGGTTGAATCTTTTGTAAGAAATTTGGTTCTTTCCCCAACTTCTCAAATTATAGACAATTGGACATTTCTACAGGATGAATTCGATCCAGATGATTTAGAGTCGAATATTGAAAATGAACTTAAACCTGTTCTTTGGAATTCTAAGTGGATTCCAATTGCAGAAAATGGTGGTGGGGATTATCTTTGTATTGATACAGATCCATCAGAATCTGGAGTAGTAGGACAAGTGCTATATTTTTGGCATGATTGGGGAAAACGTTCTGTTGAGGCAAAAGGTTTATTTGAATTCATAGAAATCTGTTTGAAAGAAGATAATAGAATGCAGTGTTCTAATGAAAATTAGAGTTACAAAAGAGGATGTGAATTATTATTTACATCCTTTTTTGTTTTTTAAATTAAATCATCAGAATCGCACCAGTTAGAGCAATAGAATTGTAGATGAATTTACATCAACTTAAGAGTTTTAAGTAGACCCTAAACAAAAAAATTTCTTTACAGCTAGTTATTTATAAGAGCGCCTCTTATTTAAACCTATATTTTGATGCAATTTTGCATATCCTAATAAAGGGAATCTATATACAGAGTGTGATTGAATTATATTAATAACATTAAAGGTAATGAACATGCAGGTTTCCTTTTTTGTTTATTAGTTTCATCAGAAAAGAAGTCAGATCTTTGAAAGACTTTTGTAACATTTATGAAAGTCATTTGAAACATATTTAAACTAAGATGTACATGTCGAAGGTGATTTTATTTCAGTCGGAAGTAAAAAGTATTAGCAATGTATAGTATAATTTCATCTTTTGTATTCATGTAGAGATGATAAAAAAAGGGAGAGATTGCATAAATCTAATTTAAGAAAAACATATGATTATCCAGTAGGTATTTTATTAACTCTTATATCTAAGTGAAAAACAGAAAATCAAGCTCAGCTTCATTATCACTAGCATATAGAGATAACTTTTATTATCCTGGTAGATTCCTATACAGATATGATATTGTTGATCTATATTACTACAATGAACCTGGTCGTACTAAATCTATAGGATTAAATAATTTACAAAAGGCTCAAGTAATTTACAAAATATTTATCATTTAGCATATTCAATTTGATTTAAAACAATAAGATTATAAACCACAGAAAGGTACTCATTCGACACTCAGTAGAGTGCCTTTTTTTGTTCGAATTATATCAAAACGTATCATTTTCTTTTTGATATAGTATTCTAGTGTACAGAAATAATATGAAATATCATATTTTATATTATGTTATATTAATAATGTGTTTTTAAGGATTTTATAAATGGAGGAAATGTTATGAACAAGAAATCAAAGTTTACCCAAATGATGCTCGGCATTAGTACAGTGGCCTTATCATTTGGAAGTATTCAAACACAAGTATCAGCGGAAGAAAATACACCTTATAATGTGTTACAAAAGAAACCAATTGGGATAGAAACTTCAACGGATGAAATTGCACATTCTACAAAAGCAGACGAAACGTTGTCTTATGAAGAACGTTTAAAAGTAGGCGATTTTTCACAACGTCCAGCTCCGGTCGTGAAACGAGCAGCGGCAAAACAATTTCAGCAAAAGTATTCTGTGGCAGAGCTGAATAGAATGAGTGATGACGAATTAATTGATACATTGGCAAATGTTAGTTGGKATCAAATTACAGATTTATCTCAGTTTAATCAAGAAACAAAAGCGTTTTATCAAAATAAAGGGCGAATACAAGTTATTATTGATGAATTAGGTCGCCGTGGAAGCACATTTACAAAAGATGATACAAAAGGGATTGAGACGTTTGTTGAAGTATTATATTGCGGTTTTTATTTAGGCTTTAATAATAAAGAGTTAAACTATTTAAATGAGCGAAGCTTCCATGATAAATGTTTACCGGCATTAAAAGAAATTGGAAGAAATCCGAATTTTAAACTTGGTACAGATAAACAGGATAAAGTGGTATCTGCATATGGTAAATTAATTCATAACGCTTCTTGTGATGCTGAAACAGTTCAATATGCAGGGAATATATTAAAACAATATAACGATAATATTTCTACATATGTAAGTGATCCGAACAAAGGGGCTGCCATGTATAATCTCATACAAGGGATTGATGATGATATGCAGTCTTACTTGAATGAGACACGTAAAAAAGCGGATGAAACAATATGGTATGGGAAAATTGATAGTTTCATAAATGAAATCAGTCGAATGGCTCTTCTGAATCATGTAACACCAGAAAATAGCTGGTTAATTAATAATGGTGTTTATTATGCTGGTCGTCTAGGGAAATTCCATAGTAATCCAAATAAACCTTTAGAAGTACTTACACAAGCAATGCATATGTACCCTCGTTTAAGTGAAGCTTATTTTAATGCGGTAGAGCAAATTTCAACAAACTATGGTGGAAAAGATTATAACGGAAATACAGTAGATTTACAGAAAATACGTGAAGAAGGCCAACAGCAATACTTACCAAAAACGTATACATTCGATGACGGTTCTATTGTATTTAAAACAGGAGATAAAGTAACGGAAGAAAAGGTTAAGAGATTATATTGGGCTGCTAAAGAAGTAAAAGCGCAATATCATCGTGTAATTGGAAATGATGCGGCGTTAGAATCAGGGAAAGCTGATGATGTACTGACAATCGTAATTTATAATGATCCATATGAATATAAACGAAATAGCCAACTATATGGATATGATACGAATAATGGTGGCATTTACATTGAAGGAAAAGGAACGTTCTTTACATATGAACGTACACCACAGCAAAGTAGTTATACTTTAGAAGAATTGTTCCGTCATGAATTTACACAYTATTTACAGGCAAGATACGAAGTTCCAGGAKCATGGGGACAAGGAGAATTATATCAAAATGAACGTATGACTTGGTTTGATGAAGGAAATGCAGAATTTTTTGCGGGATCTACTCGTACGAATAACGTTGTTCCGCGCAAAAGTGTAATTAAAGGATTATCATCTAATCCTGCAGAACGTTATACAGCAGAACGAACATTATTTTCGAAATATGGATCATGGGATTTTTATAATTATTCTTTTGCACTGCAGTCTTACTTATATACTCATCAATTTGAAACTTTCGATAAGATTCAAGATTTAATTCGTGCAAATGATGTGAAGGGTTACGATGCATATCGTGAAGCTTTAAGTAAGGATCCAAATTTAAATAAAGAATACCAAGACTATATGAAGCAGTTAATTGATAATCAAGATACATATAATACCCCACAAGTATCAGATGATTATTTAGCTGAACATGCACCAAAGCCACTAGCTGATGTAAAGAAAGAAATTGAAAATGTGGCACGTATAAAAGATGCAACAATGACAAAGCATAAGTCTCAATTCTTTGATACGTTTACATTAGAAGGAACATATACAGGYGRCGTAACAAAAGGRGAATCTGAAGATTGGAAAGCGATGAGCAAGCAAATCAATCAATCTTTAGAACAGTTAGCGCAAAAAGAATGGAGCGGCTACAAAACAGTTACAGCGTATTTTGTTAATTATCGTGTGAATGCGAACAATCAATTTGAATACGATGTTGTATTCCATGGTGTTGCAACGGGAGAAGAAGAAAAACAGACGATTAAAGTAAATATGAATGGACCATACAATGAGATGTTAAATGAAAAAGTTGAGTTTCATAGCGATGGTACAGAAAGCACAGGTGGAAAAATTGTTTCGTATCTCTGGGATTTTGGCGATGGTACAACAAGTACAGAAGCAAATCCTACTCATGTATATGGAAAAGAGGGAACATATACTGCAAGGCTAACAGTGAAAGATAATAAAGGAAACGTAGGCCGAGGACAAACAACGGTTACCGTAAAAAAGGATGAGCCAGTAGGTCATGGATATGACAGCGCAAAGGCAATTCGTTTTAATAAGCTTTTCAAAGGAAATATGGATATGCCTAATATGGCGTATATGTACACATTCAATGTTACATCTCCAAAAGAAGTAGATATTTCCTTTATAGATGAACAGGGAATTGGAATAAAATGGGATGTATATTACGAATCAGATTTAGGAAATCCTGTCATTACGGGTCAAGCGGATGGAAATAATATGAAAGGGAAATTTGAAGCGAAACCTGGGAAGTATTATGTAGTTGCATTTTTTGAAGAGGAAAACAGAAAGGGAACATATTCATTATTAGTAAAGTAAATTCGTTTAATCGTATATAACGACGAAAAGTAATGAATAAGAGACTTTTGCTATTCCTTGTTCATCTGTTTAACAAAGAATAATTTAATATTCGAGAAAAAATTGAATTAAATAAAAAAGAATCCCTTAATTCCTTTTGGGATTCTTTTTCTTGTTTAAAGTTTGCTCACACAAATGATCTGCACATCAATCCATCTTTGATATACAGATCATTTGTATGATAATTTTTATAAATAATTGCGGAATAATAAACTTACATAAATGCTTTTAAAAGCTCTTGTACGAATGGAAGTACTCCACCTACAAATTTTAAAACTGCCATTGCGATTGCCATGTTATTTCCTCCTCTTTTTATGTGTTAAGATGTGGTACATCTTTATGCTTTTATTATAGTAAGCGCTTACATTAATATCAATACATTTCGATATGCAATATTGCATAATTATATATAATTTATATATATAATTAAATAAATTAACGATAAAGCTAATGAACATGCAGGTTTCCTTCTTTGTGTGCTAGTTTCATCAGCAAATACGTCAGACCTTTGAAAGACTTTTGTAACATTTATGAAAGAGAAATGAAAGATTTGTTAGCTAGGATGAGGCTTATCTACTAGTAGAAGATGCGCGCAGATAGTAAAACCATTAGTGAAAATAAGGAGAAGTTAAGGTATGTTTATGAAAAGAAAACTGTCTATATTTGCATTTTTAGCACTAATATTTAGTTTGATAGTTACTGTTTTTCCTACAAATTCTGCTTATGCAGAGGAAGAAGATCGTATACTTGATATTTATGGTGATCCAATTACTACAAATAAAGACTATATATTAATAAATAAGTACTTGGACGTGGTGGGAGTTCATCCTTCACAACGTATAGCACCTGTAGGTCAGAATAGATTTGGAGTAACTTATGAGAAGTACGCTGGTTGGCATTATGCAATTCAGTATAGAAAAGCATCTTATTATGGATCAGCGGAAATACATAAAGATACAAAAGGCAATGAGTACTATGGTACACCTATAAGTTTTGAAACTCCAGATGGATTAAACAGTGATGGATATATAAGACATAATACGCCAGTTACCATGTCAATGTGGATTGGTGGACCAAATGCTGAGGCAGGAGGAGTAAAAAAATATATAAATGCAAAGGATGCTGGCTGGATTTATTTTAGCGACCAATCAAAAAGCAAGTTAATCGTTCAGAAAGTAAATTCGAAGGAAATAAACTTAGCAACAGGCACCACCGAGATTCTTAGAGATAAATTTGGTAGACCTTGTGATTGGTACAGTGCAGATCCAAAGAACTCTTATTATGGGGTTACATCAACTTTCCAAGTACAGATAGCACAATACCCAGGCTCAGATCACGAGAAAAGGTGGGCGATTTCTGCTCCTAAAAGCGTTGCTGGTTATGAATTAGTACCTTTACCATAGAGCATCTATTACATTTAGATTTATATAACTGTACTTATTAATATGTAATGTGTCTTTCAGTAAGGTAAGAGAAGACCCTATGAAATAAATTTAAATTATATATCAAATGGAGGAATATTTATGAAAAGAAAAATTTTTGCTATAGCTTCTGTAATTGCTTTAACAGCTCCTGTTCAGAGCGTGGCGTTCGCACATGAAAATGATGGGCAATTTGATCCACCTATTGCTCAAAGATGGTCAGCAGAATCTATACATAATGAAGGAGTAAGTTCTCATTTATGGATTGTCAACAGAGCTATTGATATTATGTCCCAAAATACGACTGTAGTGAAGCAAAATGAGACAGCTCTATTAAATGAATGGCGTACTAATCTAGAGGAAGGTATTTATTCTGCAGATTATAAAAACCCATACTATGATCATTCCACATTCGCTTCACACTTCTATGATCCTGATTCAGGAAAAACGTATATTCCATTTGCTAAACAAGCAAAGCAAACAGGAGCWAAGTATTTTAAATTAGCTGGTGAAKCTTATMAAAATAAAGATATGAAAMATGCATTCTTTTATTTAGGATTATCACTTCATTATTTAGGGGATGTCAACCAACCAATGCATGCAGCAAACTTTACTAACATTTCGCATCCATTTGGCTTCCACTCAAAATATGAAAACTTCGTTGATACAGTGAAGGACAATTATAGAGTAACAGATGGAGATGGCTATTGGAATTGGAAAAGTGCAAATCCAGAAGAGTGGGTTCATGCATCAGCATCAGCAGCAAAGGCTGATTTTCCATCAATTGTTAATGATAATACAAAAAATTGGTTCCTAAAAGCAACGGTATCACAAGACTCTGCTGACAAATGGCGTGCTGAAGTAACACCGGTAACAGGAAAACGTTTAATGGAAGCACAGCGTATTACAGCTGGATATATTCATTTATGGTTTGATACGTATGTGAATAACAAATAACAAAATACACTTATGCATAGCATAGGAAGGCACTGAAAAAGTGATTACAATGATAAAAACCCACGAAGAAAATGAATTTTCTCCGTGGGTTTTAGTCATTTAAATGGACTTTTGGGACACCCTAATCCCACCTAACTCAAGAGGCATCCGCACCTTCAAACTGACTATTATAAAGCGAAGCATAGAAACCATCAGCCTTCAATAACTCTTCATGATTACCTTGTTCTACAATATCCCCGTCTTTCATGACAAGGATTAAATCTGCATCACGGATTGTTGATAATCTATGAGCAATGATAAAGCTTGTTCTGCCTTCCATGAGGTTTTCCATGGCTTTTTGAATCAGCACTTCTGTACGAGTGTCAATGGAGCTTGTTGCTTCGTCGAGTATGAGTATTTTCGGATCCGCTAGAAGGGCGCGGGCAATTGTTAGTAGTTGCTTTTGTCCTTGGGATACGTTGCTTGCTTCTTCGTTTAGTTCCATTTGATATTTATTTGGTAATGTTTTTACGAAGCTGTGAACGTGAGCTGCTTTCGCTGCTTCAATCACTTCTTCGTCGGTTGCACCCAGTCTACCGTAACGTATGTTTTCCATGATGGAACCGTTAAATAGCCAAGTGTCTTGCAGTACCATGCCGAACATGCTGCGCAGGTCTTCTCGCGTAAAGTCTTTTATATCGTGATCGTCTATACAGATCGCACCGCTGTTTACGTCATAGAAACGCATTAACAGTTTTACGATTGTTGTTTTACCTGCTCCGGTTGGTCCGACGATTGCTACTTTTTGTCCAGGCTGAATATGAGCTGAGAAATTATTGATGATAATCTTATCTGGATTATACCCAAATTGAACATCCTTGAATGTAACTTCTCCTTGAACTTTTTGCAGCCTCACTGGATTTTCTGCTTCTGGCATTTCCTCTTCTTCTTCTAAAAATTCGAAAACTCTTTCTGCAGCAGCTGCTGTGGATTGGAGTACGTTCGCGATTTGAGCTACTTGAGCGATTGGCTGCGTAAAGTTTCTAACATATTGCACAAAGGCTAAAATATCTCCAACTGCGATGGTTCTCTTTGCCGCAAGCCAGCCGCCTAAAATCGAGACAGCGACGTAACCGATATTCCCGATAAACATCATAATTGGCATCATCATACCGGATAAAAATTGAGACTTCCATGCGGAGTGGTAAAGAGTATCGTTCACCTCTTCGAATTTTTTCACTTCTGCTTCTTCTTTGTTAAAGGCTTTTACGATATTGTGACCACTATAAATTTCTTCAACTTGACCGTTCACGTGCCCTAAATATTCTTGCTGGGATTTGAAGTATTTTTGTGATCTCTTTACGACTCCCATGATGAGCATCATGGATACTGGCAGTATTAACAGCGCCACTAATGTCATTTGCCAGCTTATGGATAACATCATGATGAGTACACCAATGATTGTAATAACGGATGTGATGATTTGCGACATACTTTGATTTAAAGTTTGGCTCACAGTATCTACGTCATTCGTAACTCTAGATAATACTTCTCCGTGTGTCGTTTTATCAAAGTACTTTAGCGGCATACGGTTGATCTTTTCATCAATTTCTTTTCTGAAGTTATAAGATACCTTTTGTGCGACTCCTGAGATGATATATCCTTGGATAATGCCAAACACAGTGCTCGCTATATATAATCCAAGGAGTAAAATGACAATGTTTCCGATATAGGTAAAGTCAATGGCAGCACCGTGCACGCCTGTTACTTTGYYTACGAGTCCTTCGAAAAGTTTTGTTGTCGCKTTWCCTAAAATYTTTGGACCWACGATTGYRAAGGCYGCACTRCCGATTGCAAAAATAATGACGATTACGATCGAGAACTTATATGGCTTTAGGTATTGAAGTAACTTATTCATYGTTCCCTTGAAATTTTTTGCCTTCTCAATCTTTCTCATGCCGCCGCCCATATGACCGCCGCCAGGACCAGTGCCACCTTGTCTGTTATTTTCTATTTTTCTATCACTCATGATGACAACTCCTCTCTTGAAAGCTGTGATAAAGCAATTTGCTTATAAACTTCACAGTTTTCCATAAGCTCTTCATGAGTACCAGTTCCGACTATTTTTCCTTCATCAAGTACAATGATCTTATCTGCATTCATGATTGTACTTATTCTTTGGGCAACAAGTAGAATAGTACTTCCCGCAATCTCATTGTTTAAAGCCCTCCGCAAGGCTGCGTCTGTCTTAAAGTCAAGAGCTGAGAAACTATCATCAAATATGAAGATTTCYGATTTTTTCGTAAGAGCACGCGCAATAGAAAGTCTTTGTTTTTGACCACCTGAAACGTTCGTACCACCTTGTGATATTTCTGTACGGAAGCTTTCAGATTTCGCGTTAATAAACTCCATAGCTTGCGCGATTTCTGCCGCTTTTGCGAGTTCTTCTTCAGTTGCTTCTTTCTTACCGTATTTCAAATTACTTTCGATCGTACCTGAGAATAGAACTCCTTTTTGCGGTACATAACCAATTTTCTCTCTTAATTCGCTTTGAGATACTTCTCTAATATCCGTGTCATCTATTAATATTTGGCCGCTTGTGACATCGTAAAAGCGTGGAATTAAGTTGATTAATGTTGATTTACCACTACCTGTACTTCCGATGAAAGCTGTCGTTTCTCCAGGTTTTGCGGTAAAGGTAATATTGGAAAGCACATCTTCTTCTGCACCTGGATATTTAAAGCTAACATTTTTAAATTCAACGTAGCCTTTCTTGTCAGAAGCAAATGTTTTTGGCTCCGCTGCGTCATGAATAGAAAGGTCAGTATCTAAAACTTCTGCAATGCGCTGTGCGGATACAGAAGCACGCGGAACCATAATGGATACCATAGAAATCATTAAGAAGGCCATGATGATTTGCATTGTATATTGCATAAACGCCATCATATCACCAACTTGCATATGTCCCATATCCACTTGGTGTGATCCTACCCAAATAATAAGTACAGTAACGGCATTCATGATAAGCATCATCATCGGCATCATAAATGACATTAAACGGCTTACAAATAAATTGGTTCTTGTTAAATCTTGATTTCCTTTTTCAAATTTCTTTTCTTCATGCTTTTGATTATTAAAAGCACGAATCACAAGCATACCTGTTAAAGATTCACGAGTGATTAAGTTAATTTTATCTACTAACTTTTGGATACTCTTAAACTTGGGGATCGCGATGCTAAATAGACCAATGACTAAGCTTAAAATCGCGATAACTGCAACTGCGATAATCCATCCCATTGAAAGGTCTGTAGTAAGTACCTTAATAATTCCGCCTATGCCTAAAATCGGTGCATAGAATACGATACGAAGCAGCATAACCATAAGTGTTTGCACTTGTTGAATATCATTTGTACTTCTTGTGATTAGAGATGCAGTGGAAAACTTATCAAACTCTGCATTAGAAAAGCTTGTAACCTTCCGAAATACTTTCTTTCTAAGGTCTCTACCTAATCCAGCAGCTACTTTTGCAGCAAGTAAACTCACGATAACGGTAGCTGCCATACTTACTAAGGATAAAAGCAGCATTTTTCCGCCAGAAGTAAGAATATAATTGGATTGAAGCTTATCTGTATTGATACCGATCTTTTTATATTCATTCTCAATGAATGAAACAGCTGACTGTGTTACCATGCTGCCTGGCATATTCTTAAACTTTTCATCCGCCTTTTCTTTCATTGCATCGATTTGATCTTGAGGCAGTTTCGCAATGACTGCAAAAGGATCTGTATTTGGCGGAAGCTTCGCCGGTGCTTTGTTATCACCTGGCGCAGTGAAAGCAGATGAGCCGCCTTTTTCAATTCCTTGTGTAATTAACATTGGTTTCCCGAATATATCGTTAAGTTCGTCAATTGTATTTTTATCCTCTGTATGTAGCTTATAAAGCGGTTCTTTATCAAGCTGCGGATAATCTTTTAAGTCATTTTTCAGCTCACTTTGAGAAAGATTGTTCTTATCTAAAAGTACATAGTTGTCATCTACTTTTTTCTTCTCATTTTCATTCATAAAGAGTGTAAGTTTATCGAGCTCACTTTTACGAATAACCTTAGGTACTGCATTTTCTACACCTTTTTGTTGAATACCTACATTCACAATGTTAGACATGTAGTCTGGCAGTGATAGGTCACATACAGCTTGTATGGATAATAGACATATAACTGCAATGATTGAGGCAACAAATGGTTTTAAATGTTTGATGATCTTTAACATTTAATTCATCTCTCCATTTTCCTTTTCTAATTTTTTTAGCTTTTACTTCGGTTCCTTCCTTTATTCTTCGTATTCCCAGTAATGAATTCTAGCAGCTCTTTACATACTTTCGACTACAGATTAATTCTATGACTCTATGAAGATATGATGCAACTTTTAGGGTGTAGAATTTCATAATGAATTTGTTAAAGAATTTTAAACTATATATACATCAATTAAAAAAATTGATTTTACCATACGTTAAGAAGGTTCCATAAACGATATTTAGTATTTGTTATGGTATTTTGTTTTTGGTAAAGTCAAAAAGTGACAGAAAGAATTGGAGAAATTGAGCATGATCATTCTTGACTGTCAGCTAATCGAAAAATTGAAGAGGGGTGTTCCTTGGTGACAAATAGTGAAATGAATCCTAAAGTTGATGAATTTTTAAGTAAAGCTAAAAAGTGGAAGGAAGAATATGAGAAGTTGAGAAATATCGTTCTTGACTGTGAGCTGACCGAAGAATTTAAGTGGATGCATCCTTGTTACACGTTTGAGAAAAAAAACATAGTTTTAATACATGGATTTAAAGAATATTGTGCGCTTCTGTTTCAAAAAGGTGCCTTGTTGCAGGATGCCGATGGGATTCTAATCCAACAAACGGAGAATGTACAGGCGGCGCGCCAGATTCGGTTCACCAATGTTCAAGAAATAGTTGAAATGGAAACCATCTTAAAAGCCTATATTTATGAAGCCATTGAAGTTGAAAAAGCCGGTTTAGAAGTGAAAATGAAAGAGCATAAAGAATTCATAATTCCTGAAGAACTTCAAAATAAATTCGATGAAATCCCCGCGTTGAAAACTGCTTTTGAAGCATTGACGCCGGGACGGCAAAGAGCATACATTCTTTATTTTTCTCAACCCAAACAATCCAAAACTCGAGAGTCAAGGGTTGAAAAATATATCGAGCAAATTCTCAATGGAAAGGGATTAAATGATTGCACTTGTGGACTATCTCAAAAGCAGCCCAACTGTGACGGCTCGCACAAGTCATTCGATAAGAAAATAAATTAATCAAACTTTAAGATATTACCTCACTTTGAGTTCATTCGAACTCCTTTTAGATCGCAGGTAACACTCAATCAAATAATTTAAAATGGAAAAAATAAAAAAGTGATTCGTAGAGTATAAGCAAACTACCGTATAACAGGCTTACGCATTACCGGTTAAGAAAAGAAAAATACTGCACACAAAAGTGTACCCTTTGGCTTTTTGCTGAAAGGTACACTTTTCTTGAACAAGCCAATCTAAAAAAGTCGGTTCCTTAGCGTACAAAATTCCCGAAATATTGGCGGTACCCCACATCCATCAACTTAAGAAATACGCTCTTCCCAAAAACGAAAAAAATGAGCTGAATTCTCATAAATAACTGTAGAGATATAAAATTTTTGTTTTGAGGATATATTTAAATCTTAGGTTGATGAGCATGGACGGTACTCCTATTATGAGTAATATGTATGAAACATTTCAAAAAAATAATAAAAAGAGCTGATTCAAAGTGTAGTTTAAATCAGCTCTTTTTTCTCTTTTTTAGTACTTTTATGCCGATATATCTTGTTTTTCTCGCGGTGCAAATTGTTTTTCACTACGATTTTCCATAAATATAAAACATAAAGATAGGTGCGATCAGAGAAGATTTAACAAAAATAGTTTATGAAGCAAGCGAAGATAAATTTTTATCGGGAGTAAGACCTGTCTGGTAAATATAGAGTTTATAAAAGAGATTAGCCGTACATGAGACGAGCCCCTAAAATACAATTCCGCTAGAAATTTTTGCGCTATATTCTCTTTTATTTTATTTATGATAGTTGATTAACAACACTTTCTAAAAATTTGTCTACCTTTTCTTTTGATGTATCCGGCGCATGATAACCAATCGTAAATGTAAGTCTTCTATTATAAAAGCTTGCACCCATTGAAAAGAATGGTGCATACATAATGGGTGATGTCATATACCCGTCCTCAGCTTGAACTTCACCAAACTGAATAGGTTCATCAGCGATCACCCCGAAATTTGTCAGTAATGGCAACGCCATCCCCATCTGTAAAGCCTGTTCGTATTGCTGATTATACATTTCCTTCACCGTAGATAGGCTTCATACCTGCCAGTAGCTCCATTCCTGCTGCTGAAGAAAGACCTGGATTTTGAGACTTTATTTTATCCATTGATTGTTTAACTCGAACAAGAGTCTGATTAAATGATTCATCATCTTCCATTTTAATCACTGGCATTTCCATACCGGATAAGTTGCAAATAGCACCAGTTGTATAATTAGGCAGATATCGACGTAAATCAATTGTCAAACCGATCATTTTTTCTGCGGTGCGAGGTTCTGCATACACAGTGAAATGTGATAAAGCTCGGAAGTATGCAGTCATGATTACATCATTCAAGGTAGCCTGTTGTGCTTTTGTCCATTGGGTTAGACGTAGAGTTTGCTCATGGCTCAACCGCCGTACGGACATTTGGGGGGATTTATTTTTGTTGGGTTGAGATGGAAAAGACCATAACGATGCCTGTTGTTCTTGGTTAGGACGATACGCACTTTTTACGTCCGATATTCCAGCATATTTGAATACATGTGATTGATCTCGAAAACTCTCATTTCCCTCACCAAATTCCTTTATAATTTGATCCTTAGATCGTCCCAAGGAAAGGTGAGTATAAATTGCTCCAAGCAAATTAATATATTCTTTGACTCCTGTGCCATCTGAACATAGATGAGATAATTTCACAACTAACATATCTGTTGTAGTGCCTCGTAATAATTTTGTTTGAACCATAGGCCCCTGAATACGATCACCAGGTTCCTTAATAAAATCTATTACCATTTTTTCAAGTTCTTGATTATTTCCTTCTGCAAAAAGGCAAATAGGTGAGTTAGTGCCAGATGAATGTTCCTCCCAGTAAGGAATATCATTTTCTACAAACCGGCTGTTCAAAACTGGCTGCAATTGTAACGTTATCCTTACTGATTGTTCAAGTATTTTCTTTGATATACCTACAGGAAAATAAAGAACTGCATTAATTTGTTGATCTGCAGAATAAAGACCTAATAAATAATTCATTCGATCTTGAGGTGTTACTGAATACTTTCTTTGTTCCATAATTTTGTCCCCCTTTTAGGACCTTTTTTGTATAACCTTATTCTCCATATGGTTGTAACTTTTCTAGTCATTTTTCTTTAAGAGCTAATAATGCTTATTTTTTGAAATTTTTCACGAAAGCATCTTTTCCGTACTGGTTC
>NZ_JBFTMC010000065.1:0-24431 GCF_056396765.1 Bacillus sp. 05T22 | reverse complement strand
GCTATATATACTCCTATAAATAGTGCTGATTCAGGAGCTAAAGATTTCGGAAAGAAGATAGAGAAAGAAATAGAAATAGATACTTTACTTAAGACACAGCAAGCACAAAAATGGATTGAAAATGATTTGTATACAATTGAAGTTTATAGTCAAAATAGTCAAAGAATCAACTAGCTAATCTATGTATAGAATATAGGAAACTTTAGTATTAATAACATAGTACTTGATAAAAAAGACTGGATTTATTCCAGTCTTTTTACTTGTATAGGGGTACCGCCACACATCCATCAACTTAACAGAACAGGTTACCCCCAAAACGAAAAAAATGAACTTCGTTGCTATAAAAGACACAAAATTTTCGTTTAGGAGGTACTTCAAAATCTTAGCTTGATGGTGATGTGGCGGTACCCCATCGCTATCAAGCTAAGCTTATGCAAAGTCAATTTTAGGCGAGATTGTTTCTTTTTTCTAAAGGGCAAGTGTAGGTGATTGAAAGATTTGCATACGAAATAAACCCTAACGGGTTTCACTTTTTTGAATTAAGCGGCTTGATTATCAGACATGGTACAATTGTAAACGACACCTAATATATCAAAGACCGTTTTTTTCTCATATCGATGAGATTTCCGCCCGTTTTGCTGTAGGAGATTGAACAGGCGAAGTAACACCTTTGATAGCTCTTGGGTGTTTTTTTGTATAGTTTGGAATAGAAGAAGAAAATAGTCTTTAATCATATATATGGCTTTATACTCACTAAGCTCTCGTTTTTTCTTCATGAGGAGCAATTGGCGCATTTGAAACATGATAGAAGAACAGAGTAAAATGGCAATCAATTGACCATATAAATGGCACTCCAATCGTTCTGGTTTTATCTTTTTACAATGATGGATTTGAAAGAATGACTTCCACGTTTTAAATAAAATTTCGATTTGCCAACGCAAAGAATACCAATCATGTACCTGTCCCATCGGGACAATATCTGTAGAGGTGTTTGTCATATATACATTGATACCACTGAGTCGTTTACTACGAGGAGAATACTTCATTCCTTTCTTTTTTTCTCTTACAGCTTGATCTTGTAATCGTTTTTGTTGCTGTTGTTTTGTTAATCGATGAACAATTACACGAGCTGGCACTTTATCAATCATTCCTACATAAGCATCAGCTATTTCACATGTTTGTCCTGGTTGAAGGGAGTTCATTAACGTCTCCATATCTATCTGTATATACTCGGTACCTTTCTTAATTCTTCCGTCTTGAAAATAATCAGGATTAGGATTCTTTTGATAAATACGTGTATTCGACTTGATACGAGAGATATAGTAGGCCTCTTTATCTTGTATATATTGAAGGTCTTTTAAATGAAAATAACCTAAATCTCGGATACATAAATCATTCGCTGTCACAGTTGGGACACACAGAGAGCCGTAAGTGCGATCATGTTGTTTACCTGGACCTGTATGAATATGTAGGAACTGTCCACTTAACAAATCATACTCAAGTTGAATTTTTATCCCAGCCGTATGGCTGCATCCTCCTGCACCTGGATAAACCGATGAAAATACATCCGGGAGTTGAAATGCAGTTGAATCTAAAATACGAATACGCTTGAAAACAGAAGTGTATGGAGAAGAAATCGGCATAGATGCGGCCAATTTTTTGCTTAGTAGTTCGGCTAGTAGGTGTTGTAAAAGTTGGACGGCCGCCTTATTAAACCGTTGATTCAGTCCCTCAGGACTGATGAGTACTTCTGTTGATGCTTCTAAACAGCTAGATAACTGAGTTAAAGAAGTCATAGCTACATTTTGGCTCACCCATACACATAAAGCTACTAAATCTTTTGCTTGGTACTTACTGGTTCGTTGTACAAAACCAACATCCCTAGCAAGATCCCGTAAGGTATTTGGAGATAAAAAGCTTTGAATCTCTTGAGCAAATAGTTGTAATTCATCAGATACAGAAATAGACATACAAAAACGCCATCCTTTCCTATAATTCTACAGAAAGGATAACGTCTTTTTTGCTTTATAGATAGTGCAAAACCTTAGCTTGATAGTGATGGGACGCCCTCATTTGCTGAATAAGATATTTTACTTGATTATAAAAGCTTTAATTACTGTATAGTTTCATAACTTTGCTCACTATCAACTCAGCAGTATTCTCTTCTGGCGGCATCAGTAGATTTGTACTTGGCCCATAAACCACAGGGTTTAGTTCCACTTCATACCCTCCGTATATATATTCTTCTTTTGTAGGTAGATAACCTAGATAACCATTCGTGTATCCACCAAAAAAAGCTAGTTCATTGTTCAGATTTTCTTTAATAGCTAGGGCTGTTTCTGAAAAAGGTTCCATTGGTATTCCCGAGAATGATCCATCATTGATTTGAAATAACTGAATTTCTAAATCAATTGCTAACTGTTTAATATTTTTCTTATGCTTAGCAACAACAACACTAAGCCACTGATCAGTATTAACACCCCATTGCTTTTGAGCTAGTAGCGCCATTCTTTTTATCTCTTCAAGCTCAGGAATATCCTTTAGTTTCATTTTCATTGTAGTTGAAATAGTATTCAGCTTTGAAATTAAATTATAAGTAACCGTTGGTAACATCGTTAGGACAGTGCCACTCAATATGTAAGCCATGTGTTTTAACGCTTCCTTAGAACCACGGTATTTTGCATTCACATTTCCAGCTGCCCCCTGAACAATGATTACAGGACAGTTCAATGTTTGTTCTAGAATTCCCCTTGTCAATCCTGGATAATCTGCTGATAATATATCACTATCTGACTTTAAGACATTAGGATGAGCAGTACAAAATACAATAATTCCAGTTAGTTCTTTTGTTTTGTAGTTTCTGATTGCTAAAACGCCAATTCGTTTGTCTACAACTCCATTTTCATTTATACCCATTTTCACTTTTCCATCAGATGTTCTCTCTCTTCGATTTACTCCGATTTCACCCATCGTTACGTTCCAACCCACCTCAGATAATTGCATATTATCATTTGCAATAATGGCACCTTTAACCACATTATTGATTAGAATCGTTTTATAAGACTTTATCAATTGATCATCACCGACTGTTTCGGGACCAGAATGGGTATGAGTATAAACAACGGTTATGTTTTTGAATGGGACATTCAACTCATGTGCAACTTGTTCTCGAATTATTATTGTATCTTCTATTAACATTCCTATATTATCAATACTAATAAATACGGTCTTTGTTTGATTATTTTCAAACACATATACTGTTGCATAAATATGTTCTTCAATTTTACTAATCCCTGTTGGTCTATGGTATCCAATAAAATCAATACCTAAAGGAGGTGTAATATCCACCTTACATATTCCTACTTTACTCATTTGAACCTCTCCAGTTATCTATGTAATTTGTTATTTAATTACTTTACGTCTTATTCAGCTAAGCTCTACTATTCTTGAATAAAAAACCTCACAATTTCTATAGTTATTTTAACACTAATAATCTAAATATTATGATTGAAAATCCTTTATCACCCCAAATAGTGGTCACCATACATAGCCATCTAGCTAAGGTTTTAATATACGCCCAAAATGAAAAATTTTTTCTCTACAGTTACTTACTTTGAGAAGTCAGCGCATTTTTTCGTTTTGGGGGTGTTTATTTTTCTTAAGTTGATAGCGATGTGACGGTACCCCAAATTGAAAAAACATATACCACTCCCTCCTAATCACCGAGTAGCAAAAGAATTTCCATCTACAGTTCAACCCAAATACCGATACATCAATAACGAAAAAACAGCCACCAAGGTGATAGCTGTTTTACAAAATCAAGCTGATTTGATTTTTCACATCACGTTTTGAAAAATCGGTTCGTAACTGTAATGAAATATCATATTCGTTACGCTTTTTATTTTCTTTAATGGATACAGATTGAATGAGAGGTAATAAAAATCGTCTTTTATCCATATTGCTTATTTCTTGAAGCTTAACATCATCTTGAAATACTTCATTCAAAGTATGCAACCATGTTTCTTTGCTTTTCTCGACTTTTTCTTTGAGGGTGATTTGCTGTTTAAAATCATTAATTTGTTGTGTGGCTCCATCTAGTTTTCGCTGTACATCCAAGCGATAAATCGCTAATGACTTCAAAAAACGTTTATCATCGTTATTTTTCATACGCTGTTTGAGTTCTTCTGTAATATTGTGAAGTTTGATGGTGTAGTTTTCGAAGAGACGCTGATGCTTTTGAATATTGTTATTCAATTCTTGTATCTCATACTGAATTTTTTGTTCTATCGCATGATACACATTATGAAATCCACTTATTTTCACATCAGTAAGTGTTTGATTCACTACTTTATCATGGAGGAGGTCTGCATCTATTCTTAATTTGCAGTTAGAACAGAAATAAATTTTCCCTCCATACTTTTTATTTGTAGAACTTACTGTTTGTTGATTCTTTGTTTTCATTAGTTCCTGGCACCTTTCACAAGAAAGTAGCCCTTGCAAAAGAAAACTTGTTTTGTAATGTTTAGGAACCATGTTGCCGGTTCCCCCTTTTCCATAGTATCGGGAAAAACATAATCTGATTGGATTGTCCCCTCCCATCTGCCACCTATAAAGGGGATAGAATATAACCAAGGTAAGAGGAATTGTTTAGATAACGCAGTCATCGAAAATTTATTTAGCTTATTAAAGTCTGAACTACTTTACTTACAAGRGTTCGAAAGTATGGAACACTTTAAATTAGAAAAATGTATTCACTACTATAAGCATGACCGAATTAAAATAAAATTAAAAGGAATGAGCCCTGTACAATACGAGGGCACTGAAAAACTCCATCTAGTTCCACTTGGCGAGGCATTCGACGATTCAATCGTCGAATATCTCGCCTTTTTAATTTATAATAGAGAGACTAAATGCAGGTGGTGTTCCCAATGATTTCAAACCAAGAGACTCTCAACTTAAGTCCGTATATGGCCATTTACGATATTGTCGTGCCAAAAGATAATATGCTTCGTCAAATTAACGAACTGGTGGATTTCTCATTCATTTTAGAGGAATTGAAAACAAAATATTGTTTAGATAATGGAAGAAATGCGATTCCTCCGATTCGAATGTTTAAGTACTTATTGTTAAAAGTCATTTTTGATGTATCTGATGTAGACCTTGTCGAACGTTCAAAATATGACATGTCTTTCAAGTATTTTTTAGGTATGGCGCCAGAAGATGACGTGATTGATTCAAGTTCACTCACAAAATTCCGCAGACTTCGTCTTCAAGACGTAAATTTATTAGATATGCTCATTGGAAAAACAGTTGAAATCGCACTCGAAAAGAACATTATCAAAAGTAAAACAATCATTGTGGACGCAACGCATACCAAAGCACGTTATACCCAAAAATCACCGAAAGAATTTTTACAAGAGAAATCAAAACATACCCGTAAAGCAGTGTATCAATTCGATAAATCCATGAAAGAAAAATTTCCAAAGAAGAATACTTCTAACGAGGTAAAAGATGAAATAGCTTACTGTGAAAAATTGATTGCCATTATTGAAAATAAACCACAAATCGCTCATCTACCAGCCGTAAAAGAAAAATTGAACGTGTTAAAAGAAGCTGTAGAAGATACGCAAGAACATCTAAATTATTCAACAGACACCGATGCACGAGTAGGACATAAAACAGCAGATAGTTCTTTCTTTGGTTATAAAACACATTTAGCAATTAGTGATGAACGTATTATTACAGCAGCAGTCGTTACAACAGGTGAAAAGGCAGATGGACATTATCTACAAGAACTGATTGAAAAAAGTAAAGTAACAGGAATGGAAGTTGAAACAGTTATCGCTGACACGGCTTATTCAGGGAAAAACAATTTACTTTATACAAAAGAACAAAGCATTCAACTGATTTCTAAGTTAAATCCAATGATTACTCAAAATGGGCGAGCAAACGGAAAAGATTTTGACTTTAATAAAGATGCAGGTTTATTTGTATGTCCAGCAGGGCATTTAGCAAAAAGAAAAAGTAAAAAACCAGATTCACATCCAGGAGCAAGTGCAAGAATGGTTTATTTTTTTTGACGTTGAAAAATGTAAGGTCTGTCCACTCCGAAAGGGATGTTTTAAAGAAGGTGCAAAAAATAAAACCTATTCTGTTGCCATTAAATCAGAGGAACATTTAGACCAACAAGCTTTTCAAGAAACAGAAGAATTTAAACGCTTAGCTCGAGAACGTTATAAAATCGAAGCAAAAAATAGTGAGTTAAAAAATAAACACGGGTACGATCAAGCGTCGGCTGCGGGTTTATTTGGCATGCAAATTCAGGGAGCAACGACGATATTCGCTGTCAATCTAAAAAGAATCTTGAAGCTTCTGAATGAAGAAGAGTAATAAATAGGCAAAAAAACAGGGCGTTTCCTGTTCAAAATTGAACAAGAAGCGCCCTATTTTTCTCTAAAATGAATTTATTTATAAAAAACGCAAGTTTTTCAGTGCCCTCGTACAATACAGAACGCATTCCTCATTAGCTGCTTAAAATATGTGTCTAGCTTTTTGGGTTCACTTCATTTATTCAGAAGTGCTTTTACTATTACTTATTTAATATTATATTTCTCTTTAATTTTCATCAACAACTCTTCAGCAATCGCTTTCTTTTCAGGATTTTTTCCTATATAAAATTCACATGCAACACTTAAATACTGGTACAATTCATCATAATTCACAATATCGTAGTCATCATCACCATCGCCAGAATAAAATAAAACTTTATTTTGTCCAAAATACTCCTCATCATCTTGTTCATATTCATCTGAATAAATTACTCCATTATATTCCCGACGCTCTCCATCTTTACTTTTAAAATCTTCTAGGTGTTGTAGAAAGTTACGTCCATTTACATATATATTCAAAACATCAATAACTGCCTCTTTATTCAAATTTCTCTGTTTCATTATTTCAATAAATTCCTCATATACGCTCATATTAATCCACCCAATCTAATACTGGATAAGCATTCTCTATCTCTCCAGTTTCTGAATTCATAATACCTTCAAATTTTAAGTTTTTTCCATTATATTCTGCTTGTCCTTGTATTTTTATCTTTTTTTGTTTTAATAATGGAATCTCTCTTTTATTATTTAAACCTTCTTTCATAGCCTTTTTGCTTAAAGCTATTATTTCATCATTTGAAATAATTTCCGGATCATACACTGTCTTTTTATACACTTTATCTCCATTAGGTATTACTTTGTATTCACCTGTCCCATTTTTCCCTGTATAATCCATTTTCTCATATTTTACTTTATATTCTATATCAAAAATTCCATTTATATCTGGATGTTCCTTTTTAACAACAGGTCCCAACTCATATTTGTTAGAGCTACTATTAAAATAATTTTCAAACTCATCATAATTATGTCCACCACTAATACCATTACGTTCAGTAAACTTTTCAACTGGTCCTGTTGTATGTTCAACATAGTAACCTTCTTTAAATTTAAGATTACCCGTACCCTTAGTGCCACTCTTAAAAGCCGAAAATAACTCTCCAAGTGTTTTTCTTTCCTCTACACTCCCAACGCCAGCTGCCGAAGGTTCAGGGGATAAATCCCGGATCTCAATATTTTTAATCTTCTCCCCGACATTCTTCATACTATCCGGCAACTTATTCATTAATGCTTCTACTTCTTCCGACTTACCAACTATTTTACCGCGTTTCCCTGCTACTCGAAAGACATTTTCACCCTCTGTGAGTTTTCCGACTGTAGCTAATCCTTTCACTGCGGCGTTTACTTCACCAACGCCGAAAAGACAACTGACAATATCAAATCCTGCGCCACCAAAAGCATAAGGGTCGGTCAGGGCTTTTTCTACATAATCTTTCACTGCGTTGAACATTTCTTTTTGGTCTCTTCTAAAGGTTCTAGAAAGGTTATCCAGCACGGGAAGTTTGTAAAGTTGGATATATGGCTATCCGCAAAGCACGTAACGGTAAAAAGGATGCAAACACGAATCAAAGTTATACGTATTATTTTGACATTGTAAAATGTAAAGTATGTCCATTCAAAGCTGGATGTTATAAAGAAGGGCAAAAACCAAAACGTATTCTGTCGCGATTAAATCTACAGAACATAAGGAACAACGAGCATTTCAAGAAAGTGCATATTTTAAAGAAAAGGGGAGAKAACGCTATAAAATTGAAGCGAAGAATAGTGAACTTAAGAACAGACACGGGTATGATGTGGCATCCTCCTCGGGTCTCGTTGGTATGCAAATGCAAGGAGCGATGACTATATTCGCAGTCAACTTAAAACGAATCATGACCCTAATGAAAGAAAAAAAGTAAAAAACATATAGGAAAAGGCGATTTTCCGTTCAAGTTTGAACGAAAAATCGCCTTTTTTTGTTTTGTATATGTTGAATAAGATGAAAAACGTAAGTTTTTCAGTGGCCTCCCAAATATGAGGTCCCTTTTGTTGATTCTTCTCCATCTGTAACTTTCTCTTCACTTACTCAAGGCTAGGTAACATGGTTCATTGAAATATACAATCCTAAAAAAGACTTCTTCTTCAAAAGTTCTTTCCTTGACCCCAAAATCTAGCAAAATAAACTAGAACGTAAACGAGTGATAAAGAATTATTCTTCTGGTAAATGAATATTGATGAATATGTCAGTATTGTTTAGTTGGCTGGAAACTACGTTCAGAAATTTCAAGCTATTTTCCGAAACACTATGTTGAAAATGTATATCAATTATTTTTTTCTCAAAGTTGTCTCCATAATCTTTAATATACTGCTTATCTTCAAGATATACTAAGTAGTTATTAATTTTTTCTTGTAGTACGTCTAGATGCATATCTTCATATTCCCAGTCTAGATAATCTATTATTATCAACTTTAGCTTTTTATCTTCTACTCCGATTGCATCTATCTGATCCAAATCTAGAATTGCCATCTTTTCTCCAATTTATAAACTTAAATTCATTTTTATTTTATCTAAATATTCATATATAACTACTTTTTCTTCTTCATGTTTTTTAATATACTCTTCACAAGTCTCAAACAAATATTTATAAAATTCTTCATTATTTAGTATGATTGTGCAATCTTTTTCTACTGCTGGATAATCAAAGTAATATGCTACTCCACTCTCTCCAAAATAATCTTCTTCCCATTCTTCGTATTCATTTGCAAAGCAACACCAAATATTTTCAACACCAAAACCTTCACAATTGCTATACTTATCTAAAACAGATAAGAACCTTTCATCTCCTATAACCCAATAATATAAATTTAGTAGTTCTTTTATCTTACTTTTATCTTCATTATTTATTATCATTTTATTTCACTCCTAATCTCTATTAAAATGAAGGATGAAAATTTTTTATTTCACCAGTAACTTCATCAATGTATCCTGTAAACTTTAAGCCATTAGATGCTACGCCTACTCTAACCCTTCCATTAGTTACTCCATTCTCCATTGCTTCTTTTCCCCACTCTATAATTTGACTATCAGATATTTTACTTGGATCATATACTGTTTTAGGTGTTCCTACTTTTTTGTATTGTCCTTCAACATAATTCTGTGCAGCATCTTTTGCAGGTAATTTATACTCTATCTGATAAATACCATCAACCGTTGGATGAGGTTGCTTAGATATTATATACTCATTTAAATCCCAACCATTACTTTTAAATGCATTTTCAAAGTGGTCTAAATTATGCCCTCCAACAATACCTTTTCCTTTCCTCCATACTATATCTTCTACTTCAATTAAATGCTTGTCATGTCCTTCTCTATATTTAAGATTACTTACCCCCTCTGCAGGAAGTTTCTCCCCAGATAACCGGTTCGCATTTTGCGCTTGCCCCTTAGTTTCACTCTTAGCAACAGAAAATAACTCTCCAAGTGTTTTTCTTTCCTCTACACTCCCAACGCCAGCTGCCGAAGGTTCAGGGGATAAATCCCGGATCTCAATATTTCTAATCTTCTCCAAGGCATTCTTCATACCCGGCAACTTATTCGTTAATGCTGCTACTTCTTCTGACTTACCAACTATTTTACCGCGTTTCCCTGCTGCTTGAAAGAGATTTGCACTCTCTGCGATTTTTCCTCCATTCACTACGGCCGCTACTTCACCGACGCCGACACAAAAACTACCAATATCAAATATCATGCCACCAAAAGCATAAGGGTCGGTCATGGCTTTTTCTACATAATCTTTCACTGCGTTGTACATTTCTTTTTCGTCTTTTCTATAGGTTCTAGCGAGGTTATCCAGCACGGGAATTTTGTCCGTTAGTTCGGGATTATTTAAGAATTTACTAAGATGAGGAGCCTTAGTTGTGATATAGCCTACAATCCCATATTCGGCCAGTTTCTTCGTACCTTCCCAAGTCGCATCGAGATCGTCCAGTTTCCATTGTTCTGTTTCTACGCCACGTATCTTGTTAATACCCCACTCACCAAGCTCTAGGGCTAGGTAAACTGATTTTATTACACCTATCGCAGCCCCACTAATTGCGGAACCAGCCGCGCCTATCAAACCTTCTAACATCAAGACTTTATCAGAATGTTCTTTCAGGGCAGGAATGTTCTTTCCTAACCATCTTGTTCCTTTTTCTAATCCATCCCATTTCTTACCGATACTAGCAAAAACGTCTTGAAGCCACGCCTCCGCTGGATGATGGTTCGCCCACTCCTCTTGCTTTTTCTTCATTTTTCTTTCAGCTTGCAGTTGCGCTTCTTTTTCCACCTTCGTGATTTTTGTATCCATTTCATGAATGCCTTTTGCCAACGCATCTTGCGCAAAGAAAGCTTGAAGTCGCGGATCAGTATAAGATAAACTGCCCATTTCCCTTGCCATTTGAACTTGGTTGTTTAGTTGATCGAGAAATTTTTCCGCATTGCTTTCTGCTTTTTTGCTTTCAAATTGCTGTACTTTTTGAATCGTATCCTCTAGTTCTTTGCTGGCTGCAACTAGTTTTTCATCAAACTGGCTGTTTGGCATACTCAGTGAAATCAAATCACTTACACTGTTGTAAATATTAGAGATGCGACTATCCATTTCATGTTTCTTAGGTTGAAGATGGGAAAGTTTGCTTTGCGCTTGAAGCAATGCATCTTCTAGAATAACCGCATTCTCATCACTTTCTCCCGTTGTTGACTGAAAATCCTGTAAAGTTTGCATCATTTCCGCAATAAGATGTTTATTGGTATCTTTCAACCCAACCACAACTGCATTTTGGTTATTATTGATGTCGTTGACAATCGCTTCTCCTGTTGCCCCCTGCATGGCATCGGTCTGGATAATCCCATTCAATGCGTTTTTGGCTTGGTCAAGTTGATCATTGGTTTTACTGGTGTCTTTTTGGAGTTTTGCCAGTATTTCATTGAATTCCTTTAAATCTACTTGAAAGCCCATTTAATCCGCCTCTCTTTCTGGTGAAGTATGAACAGCTTCATAGAAAGAAAGCGCTTTATCTAGTGGTAAAAAGGCACTTGATAACTTGCCATTTGCTACTTGCATACTTCGTAAGAAAGTAAAACCAAATTGTTCTTCCCATTCATTCGTCATCCCTGGTGAAACAACTCGCTTAATCATCATATTGGACACATAAATCGCTGGTGTGTTGCTCATTTCACCAAACGGCCACAAGTAACCGAGATAATCTACCACATAATCGTTAAATCCCTCTCTTAACGGTACTTTGCGCCCTGTTAAAATCACGAGTTCTCCGAGTTCACTATTCTTGAACATATTTTGAATTACTTCTGGCATCATGTCTAYGTCCAATTCYACAACGGTACCYAGCGGCAAAATTTCGCTATAACACGCATCAATCAAACCCATYAAACGTAAAAATTGAGAAAATGGAATGTCTAATTGCGTTTCTAATCGTTCAAAACGAATTGTCTCATTCGGATAATCAAACGTCACTGAGAATTTCGCACCAATTTTTGGTTTGTTTTCAAAGACATCTTCTTGATTTCGAAACGCCTTGTAAACTTCACGAAAAAGGGAAGGCTGATTCCCCAGCAAGTTACCCATTTGTAATAGTTCGTCAGTAATCTCTAAATCTAATATTTTGTCATTTTGTAAAACAACCTCTAAAAGTTCTCGTTTGTTATATTCGGCCATATTATTCGAACCTCGCTGTATTTTGTTTGATTACATTCGCCATTTTAGCATCTTCATCGACAATTTTGTCCGCGACGGCTTTCATTTTGCCTGTGTCAGCAGAAGATACTCCTTTAAATGCTTCTAAAGTTGTTCCGGCTTTCTCTACTAAATTGTGAAAACTCGTGAACCGAGATAGATTATTCTTGGTAATGTTCGGTGAGGGAACTTTCTCTATCCGACTAACTGCGTTCTCTGCTTTTGTGACTGCTCCTTTAAATCTCTCTTGATCTATACCTATTTTCCCCATTGGTATTTTCTCCTTTTTCGTCACTACTCAGCCACACATTTCATTTAGAAGTTTTCGGCATACAGATGGCTGCTATGAAGATAAAAATGGCCATGCACCTTGTTTCCTTTCTTTGTTTTCAAACGTTGCACGTGGCAGGAATAGTCCCTGACCGCTCCAATACATAGCTAGTCCCTCTCGCTCATTTAAAAAAGATGCTTTTTCTTTTTTTCATAGAGTGACTGAGTAGTTACCTTTTTCTATAACATAGCACGCAAACCGCTAATACTTGCTGAAATGCTCGCAATAGCGTCACCTATTATAGACTGATCCATTTCTAATAGAGTGATTTTCCTATTCATCGCGTTTAGCCTTTCATTGTGCTCCTCTTTATCTGCATCAAGTGCTGCCTTAATTTCATTTAATTTTGTATCGAATTTCTTACGACGTGCTCCTTGGAACTGGCTTGTTGTTAGACTCGTGCTTAAATGGGTAAACTCTTTCTTATAAGAATCAAAATGATGAAGTTCGCCCTGTAAAGATCTCTTTGCGGCTTTTAAGCGCTCTAACTTTTGGGCATTTGCCCTGTGGCTAGCCATTTTACTATCATAAGTTGCCTTAAATCGATCAACACTTGCATGGATATCTGCTATTCGTGCAACTTCTTTGGCTTTATCTTCTTCTTGAGCCATAATGTTTTCCCTCCTCAAAATCTATTTCCCTATCAAGACTATCTTTCTGTTTGTAACTACTCAGCCATACACACCACTCGCAGATAAAGTGAAACCTTAATCAGCTCTCACCAATCGGGCGCATGCCAGCAGTTTATCTGCCACCTAACTTCTTAAGAAAAGCGGAAGCGGCTCGCTCAGAATCGCAGGACGTTGGAGCTCAAGGCAGAGAGGCGCTTTTGGCCTCGTCCGAGGGAGCGAAACGACCGGAGATTCTAGCCGCTAGAGCTGGACATTGCTTTTGCTGAATTTTGAGGTGGGAGTATTACTGCCCGCGAAGAGCGGGATAAAATGATCTACTCACTAACTAATTTCACTCGTCCTGCATTTCGTCCAACAAAGAAATGCGACTCATCTAATTCAACTGTTGGTTCACTATAATTAGATTTCACATTTATAAATCCTTGATCCACTAAACGTGTTCCAATCATCCCCGCTGGAATGTTTGCCCGTAATCGTTTATTAAATTCATCATAACTGTTCTCAATTTGTTTTTGATTGCCGTGGAAAATGAAATAAACACCTACTTTAGGACCATTTTTCAAATATTTATTGAATATTTCATCCGAAATAAATGTTTTATCGCCAAATATTTGCGCATCTGGAATATACACAAACATCGGTTGATTTTCACTTTGTGTCTCTCTTTCTTCTATTTCACTCATTAGATCATTAACAAAAGTACTGTACTCTATGTCTGACACAATCACATCGAAGCTTTCTTTGAATCTGCCAAATCGTTCGCTCCCATTAAACACAATTCTTTGTGCTTTCCCTTCAAAATGTTTGAAGTTTTGAACGATTATACGCTCAATATATTCCGTTTGCTGTGGCGTATCGTCTCCAATTACAAAATAACCATGTTCTTCTGGTACAAAACCAACGACATTTGTAGTTTCTTTACTTAGAGCAAGTGGTAGTTGTAGATTATCTAACATCCCTTGTACCTGTGGATTTGCATAAAAATCATGCATAGAGATCGTTTTAGATAACATCGGAATCTTGGTAGGACGTGTGCCCTTCCATTGCTGATTCATCTGTGCAATTTCTTGCTCTAAATTATTCAATCGATCAATATCATTTTTCCCATGAGTTGGTAAATAAATTTGAACTTCATGTGGCTCGTCTAGTTTGATTTGTGCTCGTCCAACAATTTCTTGCGGAATCAACGCATCACGTCCTACAACATCTCGAATTGCACCTTCTTCCACAAGGAATAGCCCAATATGTGATGGAATATTACTCGCCATACTCATTCTGAAGCTGTTCGTACGAAGAACCGTCATAACTGCATAGAGTCCCAAACTTGCTCCTTCTCGTAAAAGCTGATTTAATACAGATTCTATCGCTTCCTCTAAAGGACTCTCCTTAATTGAGTCAAAACCATCAACAATGGTAACAATCCCTGGCAACTGCTTTCCTGATTTCTCTTCATATTGAGACAGACTTGAGACACCATACTCTGTAAATGCGTCTTTTCGACTTTGAATTTCTTGGCGAATTCGTTTGAGGAACTTCATCAGTTTTTCTTCTTCCTCCAACCGAACAATATCCACCACATGCGGTAAATCTTTTATTGGAAGTAAACCATTCGTACCAAAATCAAATAAGTTAAACTGGACCTGTTCAGGATTGTTAATTCTTGATAAATTCATTACAAGAGTTTGTAATGCAGTGGATTTCCCAAAGCCTGGAGATCCATAGATTGCAAGGTGACTCAACTCTTCTAAATTAAGTAAAAAGTCAATTTGTTCTTGTCTTGATGGAATATCCATCAAACCAAATGGAACTGAAAGAGTTCTTTTCAAATTCCCTGAAGTTACTACACTAATCTTCGGACTATCAATTTCTGTTTTTAATGGAGGTAACCAAGGTTTTTCAGGAAGAACTGCATTTGTTTTTTCAGCATGAATCACAATATCTTCTACAATCGCGTCCAATTGCGTTTGTTTTTCCTCCTTTTTCATGGACACTTCATCATCTTGAGATAAATCTGTAGTTAACAATTCGTGCTGGCCCAATTGATTAATTAGCCAAATTCTTTCGTCTACTTTTTCTTCATATTGTGCATCTGGATTATAAGTTGCTCCACTCCACGCAGATTGAAACAGTTCATAAATTTCATTGTTTCCGACCTGTAAATACGCTCGTCCTGGTTGAGTAATCGTTGCTGCATCAGGTGTTTTAATAATTTCATTTGAATCACTTGGATCGGCTACTTTTAATGCTAATTTGAATCGTGAGTTTGACCAAATCTGGTCGTCCACCACTCCACTTGGCTTTTGAGTAGCTAAAATCAAATGAACTCCTAACGAGCGACCAATACGTGCAGTTGATACTAGCTCAGCCATAAAGTCTGGTTCATTTGCTTTCAATTCTGCAAATTCATCGCTGATTAAGAAAAGGTGCGGTAATGGCTCTGATGGATATTTTTTCTTTTCTACAGGATCAGTAATTTCTTTTCCCTGTTTGTACAACTTGGTATACCCATTAATATGATTAACACCAAATTCACCAAATTTCCGTTGTCTCTTTTGCAATTCTGCTCGAATACTTTGTAATGCTCTTGCAGAACTTGCACCGTCTAAGTTTGTAATCGATCCTAACAGATGTGGTAAATTCTTAAATAAATTCGCCATACCTCCACCCTTAAAATCAATCGGTAAAAAGCCAACGTCTTCTGGTGCAAAATTTACTGCTAAAGATAAAATATAACTTTGGACAATTTCCGATTTACCAGATCCTGTTGTACCTGCCACGAGTCCATGTGGGCCATGTGCTCGTTCGTGTAAATTCAAATAAACAATGTCATCTTTTCCTCGAACACCCAAAGGAACAGCTAATGACTTTGAAGTGTCTGCTTTTTGCCAACGAGTACTAATATTTAACTCTCCAACATTTTTTACATCATATAATTCTAGAAAGTCAATCGATTCTGGAATCGCATTTTTCTCTACCTCAACATGTTCTAAATTAGCTAAGCGTTGTATTGCTTGCTCAATTGGATAACTTTTAGGTAAATGGTTGGGAACAAAAAGTTGATTCACGTACTCATTATTATTATTAATTAATACCGCGGATTCGTTACTTTGATAATCAATAACTGTGGTTGCTGTCTCTGGCAACATGTTTAACGCGTCTTTCCCCCAAATGACCGTAACACCGTATTGACTCATATCTTCAGCTAAAAATTCATTTAATCCATGCCCAGAGAGCCAGCTCTCGTCTAAAATCGTAAACATATAATGCGGAGCAAAGGTTACTTTCTCATTGCCCGCCTCTTTGACTTGTTGCCGACGTTTTGTTAACAACTGATAGAACGAGTTTAAAACCATGTCACGTGTCTGTGAATTATGAATAATTCCTCGTAAATTTAAGCTCCGTATTTGAAAATGTGGCAACCAACGCCATGCATGCCAACAATCTTGATAATCTTCTTCTGGAACTAATGCTACAAATTCTACATCTCTATAAGAATGTAAAACGGAAAGCTGAAATAATATTGTCTGTACAGCTATTCGTAGTACTGTTTTTGTTCCTGCAAGTCCTAACGTTTGATTTAACATCGAGATGGCAATAGGTGCATCTTTTAACGTTTGATGTGGCCAAACAATTTTTTCTTCTGCAAAATTACTTAAAGCATCATCTTCTTCTCTTGAATGATAACTGACTTTATAACTACTTTGAATCTCTCCATGACCCAAACGAATACTTATAAAATCAGCATTTGTCATAGTTTTTTCATAAATTCGTGGACTATATTCTTTTGTCATCAAAGACAATGAATCCATGTCAGGGAAGTTATACGTTAAAGCTTCAAATTGCTTTTGAGAGAGCAACGACAATTCTTTTTCCTTTTGAATAAGATACTTTTCATAGTACTCACTTCGCTTAAGATTCTTTTGTTTCACTTCTTTCTTATTCGTAATATAACTTGAAACAGAGAACCCTGCCGTGAGTAAACTTACCCCCCCCATGCTTAACATCATAATAGGGTTTCCATTACTTAATACGCTCGTTGCACCACTTAAAACAACCATTGCCAATGGCGGAACAATCGTACGCAATAAATCACTTCTCCCATCAGTTTCCTCAGCTCTTGGAGGTTGAATTGCTATCTCTTCTTTAGGCTCTCGTAAATGAATTCTTGGACTACGTCTAAATTCAGGGAAATTTTTGGGGTATTCTGGAATAAATATCTCGTTAATAATCTCCCAAGAATTTAGTGAAAATTCATTGGTTATCTTACACAACTTAAATTGTTTTTCTCTCAATTCAATAAGCACACCATCAATAACAAGTTGATCCCCTACAGACAAAACTTTTTCTAATCGATCTACTTTCTTTCCATTAAAGTAAACTACTACCCCATTTGAAAACAGATTTAACTGGTAAGTTTCATTCTTTTCATTAAATGTGACCAGGGCAAAAGCCTTAGTCGGAATGGTGATTCCTGAGTCCTTTGAAGAAGAAATCACAAAATTTGTTTTCGGCTTGATAGTAGTTAAAACTTCTAATTTTTCATGAGGTAACGCGAGAATTCCGTCCTTCATATCACCTGTCCATGGATCTTGATCCAAGAACAAATGCGTGCCATCAAAAGAAATTTCATGGTTACCAATCTTAAGTGATGGCTTTGACATTGTTAGTTCGTGACGCGAAAATATATGACCAAATGAAAAAATATCATAGAGTACAGACGCTTTATTTACAATTTGATCATCAATTGGTACACCTTCACTAGATAATCTATTGTTTAGATTTCTGATCATCCGTCTTACCCTCCAATAACTTCATGTACTTTTCCATCTCTTCCTTATATTTCGAAAGTAATTCTTGTTTCTTCGCACCATTCATCTTGTTATCTGCATTTGTTACATCATAAACTTTTGTATAGGCGTGAAGAATATATTGATTATCTCCAATATTTTTAGCAATATTTAAGGCCTTTTCAAAGTCTCCTTTTCCTATATAGATCCAATAAAGTAATGTGTTATCATTTGATTTTTGGGAGATAGTCCCTAATACAGATTCTTTCTGCTCATTAGACAAGCTATCTAGTTGAATCGAGCTCACTGCTAACACATATAGTGCGCTTTTAGGAAGATTCTCTGGTTTGTCTTCCTTTAAAGAATCTAGAACATCTGAATAATTATTTGAAATAAACTTTGATTCGGCACTTATGATTCGTTTTTGCTGA
This sequence comes from Bacillus sp. 05T22, assembly GCF_056396765.1. NCBI lineage: Bacteria > Bacillati > Bacillota > Bacilli > Caryophanales > Bacillaceae > Bacillus > Bacillus sp. 05T22. The sequence continues at coordinate 6,093 of NZ_JBFTMC010000065.1, read as the reverse complement.
GGTACAATATTTAATGAATATATCCCTACCCCTATTGAAAGACCTAATGTTGCAAGACCAAGAATAATTGTTCCCCACTTAAAAACAGTGTAATTCCTACTTTTCACCAGTATGCTTGTAGCATTTCTTTTTTCCTTTTGAATCGCAACTGTTTCCATTAGTAACTTGTCTATCTCTTCAAACGAAGAAGATTCTTGAATTTTTTCGGAAAAAGGATCTCGGACTGCACCGGCCCCATCAATTAGATTCTCAAAATCCAGTTTTGGATTTAAAATATAAAGAAGTAATGCCTTGTATTGTTTTAGATATACTTCTTCTGTTGAAAGATAAGGAATAACGGTATTCATTACGCCACGATGACCAATAAACAACTCTTCCCCAAAAATAAAGATATTTTTAGGATGGATAAATGGCGTTACTGGTTGGTTAAGATATTCTTTTAAGAAATTTACTTTTTGTGCTAAAAGAAGGCGATCAAATTCATCTAATTTTTTAACATATTGTTCAAGCGAAAAAGATAATTCATCTTTTTCATAAGTGATAATGACCTGTTCTTCATTCGCCACTTCTATCTTTCCAGTCAAAAAGTGTGGTGCTTTATTTAAAAATAACTGGAATTGCTTTACACCTGACAAAGAATATTGATTAGCTGTTAAGTGCACTTTAATAAAAGTAGATGTAGTTTCCTCTTTAATACCTATCAAACTATTTTTCATTTCCCCCATACTCTAGTGTTCCTCCAAACTCCCTATAATTTCTTTTACGGCTAATTGATCACCATCCGCCAATGGATATTTCGCCAATATAACATTTTCATCTAAACGAATTGGCTTATTTTTTACTTCCAATGAAAAATGAGTGGGCAATTCTATATTTACTAAAGATAATGAATCACCCAATAGTTCTTTCAATCTATTAGAAGAAACCTGATTAGGTATTGTTAAATCAAGTATTTGCTCATTAACATGAAGTTCGATATTAATCATTGTTCTTTCTGCCATTGTTTACTCCTTTTTCCGTATAAATAGGTTTGAAAATCTTTTACCTAATAACCAGCCTAAAATTAATATTCCAGTTACACCCATGCTTAACAGTATCCAGAAGGTCCATCTAGGAATTTCATAATTGGTATGTTCCACAGTTGCTTCATTTTCATTAGAAGCTGTGTAGTCTTTAGAAAACAGCTGCTTGGTAATTGTATCCTGTGGTTTCTTTTCTACACTCTCATCGGTAAGAAATACTTTTTCTTTTATACTTGAAGTACTCTTTCTATTTTCTTTCTCAAGTTCCTTATTTTTTGTGTTTTTGTCTTTTAAAAACAAATCTTCTATCCCTGTAACAGAATTATTATTTTTATGATTTTCTTTTTCATAAATCACGTTGTTATGAATCGTTAGTTTTCCATCTTCAGCRTAAGCTAGACTGCTAAAACTAGTAAAAAGATTTGTCACACAAAAAGAAATTAGAAGAGAAAAAACGAGAAATTTTGGTTTTATCATTTTTTCCAAATTCGTACATCCTTTCTCCTAACAACATAAGCTATTGCTCTTGTTCAGCTTTCTCTGACTTTTTCACACCTGGAAAAGCAATGAAATTCGTACCAATTCCTACAACAATAATAATTACCAATAACAAGTAACTTTCCCATCCAACATGAATACCATTGCTTAGTGCTGTATAACCATTTTCTATGTTTTGAAGCGGTGAAAAACGATAAAGTAAATCGACAATACTACCCGGACGAGTATGCATTCCTAATAATGGTGTTAACATGAGATATAATCCTAAAAGTGAAACACAAACATAGAGTGTTATATTTTTAAACTGACGAGAAAAACCTGTTATTAATAAAGTTCCACCTAAAATATTTAGGAACGTGTAACTAAACCAAGAGATATTAAACACTCTCAAAATACTAAAAGTAGTTATTCCAGCAAAGAATAGTGAGATAATTAGACTGACACCTGTTACCTTCATAACATTAGGAACATTTAGCCATGCCCTTGTAGGTGTAATAAAAACCATATCTTTCGTAATTTCTCTACGTTGAATAGTACGACATAAGGAAATGCCGGTAATGACTGAAAGAACAGCTCCAACAAGCGTCATATAGTAAGGAATAATAGACGTTTGGCGAGTAGCTTCAAAACTTCCTTTTGTAGCAAGTGGGTCTGATAGAAAATTGAATACTTTATAATTATCTGCTCCACCTTGTTTGGTATTAGAAAGTACTTTGCTAAACTCTTCTGAGTATTGTTCATTTTTACTTGTATTCTTTTGAATTTGAGTGACTGAAGTATTTAAATTATTCAAAACAGTATCTGCATTTTTTTGAACATTATCTGTAGTTTCTTTTAACTCCTGAATTTTTGGAGAAATGTCATGAGCTTTCGCTGCAGATTTTTCTATACTTTCAGACGAGTTCTTTGAACTCTGAACTAAATCTTCCATTTCTTTTACTAAGCTATCTGTTTCTGAAGAAGTTGATATTGTATCGTTCTCTGCAGGATGTAGATTTTCTGCACTGTTTACAGATTCTTCTTGGATTTTTTCATTTTCTTTCCCTGATTGATACGTTTCATTAATCTGTTGATTGGCTTTCACAAACCAATTATTTAACTTGTCTGCTTCATTCAGAAACTTCTGAGGTTCAGTCATTAGATTTAAAGTTCTATATAATGTTTTTTTCGTTTCATCATCATTTTTATCCGTTGTTGATCCAATTGTTTCTTGTAAATCTTTTATTTGGTCTTCAATATCTGTATAGAGTTGATTTCCTTTATTCTTAAATTCTTCATAAATTTTATCTGTAATAGCATCTCTCTTTTGTTCATCTGTGATATTGTTATACATACGATAAACAGAGTTTGGATTTGCCAACTCTTCAAGAGTCTTCTCTTGATTTTCAGTTTTGTTAATCATATCTGCATAGCTATCAATAGATATGGAATTTTCTGGGTTACCAAATAAGGTAACAATTTGCTGTGCAGTGCTATCAAGCATTTGAAATTGTTTCAATAACTCAGGTAAGTCAGATATTAAACTCTTATTTACGTCTATATATTCTRCATAACTGGAATTCACTTGAGTTTGCTCATTAACAATCCATGAATAATCAACAGAGACAAAAGAGTTTTTCTTCATTTCTTCATCCAAAGTCCAATCTAAATCCGCCTTAAACGTTAGACTAAAACTTGAAGGTAACGATGGAAGATCCTTTTCTTCAGAGGTTGGCCTATTAGGATCATTTTCTGTTTCTGGTTTCGATCCTGTTTCTGGTTTCGGCTCTGCTTCCGGTTTCGATTCTGTTTCTGGTTTCGGCTCTGTTTCCGGTTTCGGCTCTGTTCCCGGTTTCGGCTCTGTTTCCGGTTTCGGCTCTGTTTCCGGTTTCGGCTCTGTTCCCGGTTTCGGCTCTGTTCCCGGTTTCGGCTCTGTTYCCGGTTTCGGCTCTGTTCCCGGTTTCGGCTCTGTTTCCGGTTTCGGCTCTGTTTCCGGTTTCGGCTCTGTTTCTGCGGGGTTCTTTTTCAATGAAATACTGAATTCATGATTAGAAACTTCACTCCACTCAGAAATGTACCCATATGATTTGAGTTTTTGATCCAATTCTGTTTTTAACACCAATAAAAGATCCGTCAAATTTCTTATTCCTAAACTTCCTTGTTCTGTATGGTCTGTCCCCAAAGAGATTCTATTATCTTTTGTTGGATCAATAGATATAGTGACCTCCCTACTATTTATAGAAATTATAGAGTCATGTTCAGAATTAGCTTCTAGATAGGAAAAGTTTCCTTCCTTTCCTATTTCTTTTTCAAAATTTTTCGCATAACGCCGAACTATAGTTAGCTCATCTTGGAATTTTTTGGATTGTGAATCAGTTATAATATTCTCAGCAATTAACTTTTGTAAAAGTTTTTCTAAAGTGTCTGCTGGAATATGTGATAGACTTTCTTCTATTATTTGACGATAACGATTATCTAAATTAACTTTATTTTCTTTTGAATCAGCCATTAGTTTCACAATCGCCTGTTTAATATCCTCCTCAGAAGCTGTATCCGGATTTTTTTCTGCACTTCCATAATAAGTTTGTGCAATCTGTTTTCTTAAATCATTAAGAGTTTCAACTTGCGATTGCAATTGCTTAATTTCATCTTTTAGTTCATCAATTCGAGCAGTTTGTGTTTCTTGAAATAGCTTGGCGTTTAGCAAGAATTCCTTATAAACCCCAGCTGAATTCACTTCACCTGTTTCCGATGTATAAAAGTTTCCTAGTTGGTTAAACACTGATTGGTTCAAACCATCATATTTTGCTTTATATCCCGATAAATCAGATTGCCGTTGGGTTTCTAATTGCGTTTTCTGTAAGTTAAATTGATCCTCAAATTGCTTTAAGGAAACTTTTAACTTTTCATTTGTTTTATTGATATTTTCGTTAACTGATTTTTGGGCTTCTTTTGTCGAGGTACTGCCTGCTTCTAAGCTCTTATTATTACTATCCATTAGAGTTTTTACGGATGAAACAAATGCTTGTTGTTCCGAGAGAAAACCTTTATTATCTTCATCAAGAATACTCGAAACATTTGATAAATTATTAAATCCTCCCGACAACTCCTTAAATGGATTTTGAATATTTGTCATCAGATATTTCTTAGCATCAGTTTCTGCTCCAACAATTTTATTAACATTTCGTTGGGCTTCTGATAAATTTCCTACAATACTTGAGAAATACATCTGCACAATTCGTTGATTGAAATTTTTCAAAATATCATTTACTTGTGTTTGAACGGCTTGATTGGATATCTCATTTTGCCCTTTACGTACACGATAATTAATGGTCGCCTGTTCTGGTGCCATACTTTGAAGGGACAAAAGACGTTCGGAGAAATCTTGAGGAATAATAATTTCTGCATCAAATTGACCATTCTCAATTCCTGCATTAGCAATATTCCTACTGACCGTCTGCCAACTATTTTTTGAATCTTGATTAATCAGAGTAACAAAGTCTGCACCTAGTTCATACTTCCTCCCCTCAAAAACAGCCCCTTTATCTTCATTCACTAAAACATATTGAATCTTGGATACTTTTTGATTTGTAGACCGGTACACATTATCATCTTTAAAACCAAAATAAGTGAAAGTCAAAATAAGAAATAATCCACCAAGTATAATGACGAGTAATGGAAAATAACTCTTATATTTTTTTATCAAAATACATTTCTTCCTTTCAGATAAATTAAAAAAGGTGTCAGCACAATGAGTTGCACTGACCCCTTTAAAAAAATTAACTTAAGCCAAACGAACCTGCATCCTGACGATCACGATCTGCGACAGTATCTGCATATTTGGTCAACTGCATATGAATACTTTGTAGTAAACTTTCCATTTGTTTCACATTACCTTCAAGCTGTTTGTATTGGTCCAAGTAAGCTCGAAAAGCTTCCCCCTGCCATTCTTGGGCAATCGTTGCATTCATAGAATTCACCTTACGAATAGCGTCTTCAATTTGTGAAGAAGCAGTTTGATAAATTTTCGCCTGAGATTTTAGTTGTTCGGGTGTGACTGTAATAGCTCCTGCCATAAAATCATCTCCTTGTTTTTGACTATCCATATGTACGGATAATATTATTCTAAAGCAATTTTCGTTCTATTGCAAGAATTTCCATCATTGGCAAAATATTAAACAAGAACGATTAGAATGTCATGTTTATGGAAAACCCATTTCCATTTTTTTATGTTCTTTTACTATGTTCAAAATACGACAATTGATTCTAAAAAAGAAACAACAGGAATTAAGTGAATATAAAACAATTAGAATGATTCAAGATCATTTATACCTTTTGTATCAAGCCATACAAAAAAAACCCAAGAAATAACAAAGATCTTAATACGTCTGTTTCACCTCCTACAGAAGAATGGACGAAAATCTCATAGGTATGAGAAGAAAACAGTCTTTGATATTTCTTACGATTAGTCAATTGTTTTTTATAGATTTTTCACAGAGTAAAGGCTAGAGAATTCATATCATATATCCATAAATAAAAAGTCATACGAAATACCCCTAATATCTTTTAGTTTTTTTACTAGGGGAGAAATATG
>NZ_JBFTMC010000064.1:0-33659 GCF_056396765.1 Bacillus sp. 05T22 | reverse complement strand
GAGTTATGCTGAAAAAGGAAGAGAAATTGTGGAATTATAAAAATGCAAGCATACAGTCTTAATAATACTGTATGCTTGTTTTCATTATCTTTTGTATATACTAACTAAATGATAAAAATAATATGATATTTTAGTTTGTGTTACAAAGGAGTATATGAAAATGGACAAAAAGTACTATAAAGGTTTGATTATGAGGCCTATTAAAGAAAGTGAAGTAGATCAGTTTTCAAACTTAATGAAATATGTGTTTCAAGTTTCAAAAAAGATGATTAATGATGAAGAGAAAATGGTCCAAAAGAAAAGCCATCAATTAAAGCCAGGGACTGCTTTAGGGTGGTTTGATAATAATAAATTAATTTCTCAAATTGTTGTTTTGCCTTTTCAAGTGAATATTCATGGTGTGATTTATGAAATGGGAGGAGTTACTGGAGTTGGTACATATCCAGAGTATGCAGGGCATGGATTAATGAACTCATTAATGAAGGAAAGTTTAAAAACGATGAGAGAAAATGGACAATATATTTCGTATTTGTTTCCCTATTCGATTCCTTATTATCGAAAAAAAGGATGGGAAATTATTTCTGATATCATCGAATACCAAATTAAAGATACACAACTTCCTAAGTATCGTGGCAACATTAGTGGCCGAGTAAGGAGAGTTGGATTAAAAAGTAAAGAAAAAGAAAAAATCTATGATGAGTTTGCTAGAAAAACAAATGGGACAATGGTTCGAAAGACACTTGCATGGGAAGAACGATTTCGTGAGGAAACGATTGATTTACAATTAGCAGTTTATTACACAGATGAAGATATTCCTCATGGCTATTTATTTTATCGTGTCCTTGAAGAGAAGTTTTATATAGAAGAAATGATTTACTTAAATGAAGAGGCGAGAAGAGGGTTATGGAATTTCATTAGTGCACACTTTTCAATGGTGTATTATGTTAAAGGAAAGACATGCGTTCATGAACCGGTTGCTTTCTTACTTGAAGATAGTGAAATAAAACAGACAATCGCCCCTTACTATATGGGAAGAATTGTCGATGTAGTTGGTTTTCTGAAACAATATCCATTTAAAAATACAGAAACAGAAAAATTAGTCTTACATATAGATGATCCTATATTAGAGTGGAATAAAGGAACCTTTATTTTAAAATGGGATCATAGGAAACAATTACAAATAACATATCATAAAGAAGTAAATGACATTGATGGAATATCTTTAACAATCCAAACGTTAACAACTATGTTATTAAGTTATAAAAGCCCTGCATTTTTATGTGATATTGGAAGGATAAAAGGAAATCCTGAAATGATAGAAGTGCTTGAGGAGTTGATTCCTGATTCACCGCCATGCTTTTTTGATTACTTTTAGAATTCTAAAATACGCTCTCTAAGGTAATACAAGTTTACTTTAGAGAGAGTATTTTTAGTTATGAAGTATTGTGTTTTTTATTGTTGCGATGTTACTCCTTCATTCTGTTTTATCTCAAAAATCTTTTTACCGTTCTCATTTACAATGTCCACAGAGTCTCTTAATTTATTTACGCCAATATACATAACGGGGTTTTTATCTGTACCTTTATCTTTTTCCACATGTAATACAATAACTGACTTATCTTTTTCATCTCTTACTTCTTTTACTGTAATTTTATCATTTTTGTATTTTTCGCCAAATGCTAAAAATATCATCATTTTCCCTTCGCTAATTCTTTCTCTTGAATAATGAACCATTGTCGGGTCTTCTTGTGCTTTTTCGTATAGATTTGTTGGGCCGAAGTTACCTTCACCATATCTAGATTTATCTAAAACCCAATACCTTTCATAATCACTTGTAAACAGAGTACATCCGCTTAATCCGATAATCCCCAATACCCAAAAACTTAATATGAGTTTTTTCATTCTATCCACCTCGTAGCCCTGATTTTATTCATTTGATTATACTATAAATTACCTTTTGGTTTTTCCGTTTGTAATGCGATTTTCTAATGCTATCGGATCAGAAAATAGAGGGAATGGAAGAGGAATAGTCTATAATGTTACATGTTTAGAGCATTCTTTCCATCTTTTAATTTTCTGAGGTACCACAGTTCACAAGGATACAATAATAGGTGGAAAAGCATATGAACAATGATAGCGGCAATTAAACCATTCGACCAGAATTGCCAGCCACAAAAAATACCTATCCACAAATTTCCTAATACAGCATAAGAATATAGCCATCTTGATTTTTTCATTCCTTTTACGCCTAGAAAGTGTGTGACTGCAAATAGAATACTAGATAGGATAATCCCAAGAACTACAATAATCTGAGTGACAGCATGAAAAAAACTCATCAACGTGATGAAAAGTGCCATAAGACCCCACCGGAAGATGATYTCTTCAACAACTCCGCCATATAGGATTCTGGCTCCTAATCCTACACTATGGCGCTGATGTTCAATTTGTAGAAACGTTTCTTTATCAATAACTTTTCTAAAGAATCCATAATACATAATAACGTGTCCGAGGGAGCAAATTACTCCAATTAGAACTGCTTCACCAATGTTGCTCGGTAAAATAATATTTCCATCTTGGATCTTTGATAAGAAAAATGCACCCATGCCGGAAAAAAGTAAAACGAGTAGAGTATGGATAAAAAGACTTAGGTAGATAGAGGGTGTTTCTGGAGTATTTTCTAACTTTTTGTTTATTTTTTGTTCCGCTAAGCTCATTGTAACAATTCCTGGTATAGCAATGCTGAATACAAATATCCAGTTGAGCATATGGTTTCATCTCCCTTGAAAATAGACTAAAAAAGACCTTTTATGTATGTTGACGCTATACAAGGTTGTGATAGTCTTTCATAATTCTTCTTTTTATAGACCAACCAGTCGGTTTTATTGTATAATATTTACCATAATAATACAAATGTATATGGAGCAGTGCTATAGTTCAGTTGTCTAGGATACATAAGTCAGTATGAACAGAATTTTTTAGGAGGTCTCTTTGTCGTTGGGATTAAAAATTAAGAAAAGTATGATAATATATTGATGAGATTTAAAATTCGATTTGATAGTTTATAAGCGTAGAGAGAACCTTATGGGGGAGTAATCATGAAAATAAATGACATAGTGGCGGAAACAAAATTACCTAACACAATAGAAACGATAACAAATGATTTAAAAAGGCTAGGACTAAAAAAAGGAATGACAGTGATTGTTCATTCTTCTCTTAGTTCAATTGGCTGGGTATCTGGCGGAGCCGTCGCTGTAGTTGAAGCTTTAATGAATGTAATTACTAAAGAAGGTACAATCATTATGCCAACACAAACCTCTGATTTATCGGATCCAAAAGATTGGGCAAGACCTCCTGTCCCAGAAAGCTGGTGGCAAATTATTCGAGACAATGTTCCAGCGTTTCATCCAGATATAACCCCAACACGCGCGATGGGTAGAGTTGTAGAATGTTTTCGTACATATCCAAATGTAAAACGTAGTAATCATCCGTTAAATAGTTTTGCTGCATGGGGGAAACATGCAGAGGCTATTATAGCGGAGCATTCACTTTCAATTAGTTTTGGAGAGTACTCACCTTTAAAGAAAATATATGATTTAGATGGATATGTATTGTTGATAGGTGTAGGCTATGATTCTAACACATCAGTTCATTTATCTGAAATACGTACAGGTGCACGTGAATTGGTGAAAGTGGGGGCGCCTATTATAGAAAACGGTGTCAGAGTATGGAAAGAGTTCGATGAAATGGACTATGATTCTGATGCATTTGTTGAGATTGGGAAGGAATTTGAGCACACAGGATCTGTAATAATCGGTAAAATTGGAAATGCAACGTGTAGACTTATGAAACAACGAGAAGTTGTTGACTTTGGTGTACAGTGGTTTCGTTCGAAAAACAAGTAAGGGATGGTTATGATGAAGGAGAAAAAGATTTTAATTACGAGTGGTGGCTGTTTAGAAAAATGGGATCAAGTACGCGGTCATACGAATTTAGCAAAAGGTACAATCGGAAAAATTCTTGCTGAAGAAGCGATGTCAAAAGGAGCACATGTCATATACTTACATGGTTATTTTGCTGAAAAACCGAATGCTACAAATAGCAAATTAGAATTACATCCATTTGAAGGTATTATAGATTTACAAGATAAAATGAAAAGTATCATTACACATGAGAAAATCGATGCTGTGATTATGGCGGCAGCTGGATCGGACTGGATTGTTGATAAAATTTGTGATCAAGAAGGAAATGAACTTGATATGAACGGTAAAATTTCAAGTGATATAGCACCAATTATTCATTTTCAAAAAGCACCTAAAATATTAAAACAAATTAAACAATGGAATCCAGAAACAGTTTTAGTTGGATTCAAGCTTGAAAGTGATGTCAACAGAGGAGAGTTAATCCAACGTGCAAGTGAAAGAATGGAACAGGCAAAAGCAAATCTGATGATAGCAAATTCTCCGCATTCACTGTATTCGCATGCAGCCATTCATCATGTGATTGGAGAAGATGGCAATGTTTGGGTTTGTGAAGGGAAAGATGAAACAGCAAAAGAGATTGTAAACAGGTTAGAACAGTTATGTAATCGTGTAGAAGAGGGGAGGTTAAGTCGTTTATAAAAAGCGTAAAAGAATATGAAGAAGCAATGAAATTATTGATCGAAACCGTTGTAAAACTAGAAAATGTAAAAGAATATGAAAAAGCTATTCTATTTTATAAGGATCAGCTTCATAAGACTTTTAAATAAAAAGGTGGGATTATATGAGTGAATCCACTTCGCGTAAAAGAAGAAATATTTCGATTGGTTTTATAGCTTTAATTGTAATATCAAATTATCTAGCATATACACTTCCTATTGTACCCGCTGTACCGAAGGAAATGGTGCTAGGGTCCTTGTTAGATTTTCTTATTGTTATTCCAGTCATTACGTATTTCTTTATTATACGTAAACGCTACTCATTAACTAATATATTCCCGGTTATAATTGCGGGGTATATCGCTGCAAGATTCATTATTCCGAGGCCTTTGATACTGCGTTGAAAAGAAATACTGTAGTAGATGTTATTGTTTCGGAATGTAAATTATTTTACTACGCTTTATTCTCGTGGCGTACAAAGATACCAGAAAGTGAGCATGTTTTTTCGTATCATAAAAAGACTGGGGCAATCCCATTTTATATTATGCTGATTCACGCAACATTAATTGAATCAATTGGATTTCATTATTTACTTCATCAGTGGAATGAAGTGTTGGCTTGGGGCTTACTCGTTGTAAATATATATGGAATTTTATATTTTTTAGCTGAGATACAAGCAATTCGTACGAATCCATATATGATGACGGAAACGGAAGTAATTATCCAAGTTGGATTTGGGAAGAAAATCATAATCCCATTTACTCAAATAAAGGAGATTACATTTTATAAAGGTGAAGCATTAACGAAGGAAGAAGGAAAAGAAGTATTCGAAGCAACGGTAATGGAATTTATAAAGGAACCGGCTACTTTTGAAATAAAATTAAAAGAGCCGTTAACAGCGCAGTTATTATATGGGTTTACCAAAAAGGTGAATCGTGTACATGTAAATGTGGATGATGAGCGGGAATTTTATGAAGCGATTGTTGGAAAACTAGTGCAAGATGGAGAATAAAAGAATAGGAATCAGTAAAACCGGCAAGCGAGAGACTTGCCGGTTTTCATCGTAAAAGATTAGAAAATATGATAAAATTAAGAGGTAACTTATGGTATGGTTGGTTGTTCAATTATCACTTCTCCGGATAGAAGGGAGGTGATAATGAATGAGTGAAATTGCGTTACTATTGCAAGGCGGATTGTTTCTCGTTGCACTGTTAACGTTTGTTGTCGTTTTAATCGACAAGCTCAAAAAATAACAACCCACCTATGCCAATAGAATGTGGGTTGTCTCGTTTGTAAGAAACAAATAGGATAAATGAACAATCCAATCTGCTAAGTTACATGGACTGGTGTGTAGCCGCACACTAGTCTTTTTTATTTATATACAATTTATAATTGTTTTATGTGATTGTATTGTTCTTTTCATACTCATTATAACATAGTGTCTTTTTATTAAGAAAGGAGACCATATGTTCTGATTTGTAATTAGATATAAGTTTTTGTACTCTTTTGTTTAAATAACTTATCCATGTATTGTTTTAAATTCTCAATATAAAATTCTTGTTTTTCTACATCATTTACTCCAACAATTGGAGATGGAAGTTGATATTTTTTTCCAGAAAGATGGACAACAACATCAAAAATATCAAATAGACGAATGAAGCAGAATAGGCCATCTTTGTCACTTAATAAGATAAAGTAGTGATTATCACTAGTTGTATTAAGGGTATTCCACAATGAACTTTTACTTAAATCACGAACAATACTTCGTTCTTTTAATTCGATAAAGTCAACATTAGATATAATAGTAGAAATATCAATCGCATCTGGATCATTAAAATAACCGTCAATTGTATGTACTGCGAATGTATAAGCCATTTTTAAGATACTCATTTTATATTTACGGTTATCTAAAAGTAATTCACGTTGAATTGAGCTTGCTACTTTTGTTACGCGCTCTTCTTTCCAAATTTCATTATGTAATGAAATATCATGTTTTTTACATAGTTTCATAATTAATGCATTAGAATAATATACTTCGTCGTTTGTTTCAACTTCTTCAGTTTCCGCTGCAGCTAATTCTTGACCATATTCATTCGTATAAAGAGGGGAATCAATTTGTTGCTTCATTTGTTCGATTTTATATTGAATCAGTTTATGCCGAATTAATGGTCGATCCACGTTTGTTGTGAGATGTTCATAACAAGTATCACAAATTGAATTTGTAAAATAATGTCCACATAAAATCTCTGGGATAACATGTTGTTCACTAAGTTCTTTCGTTTCTTTTCTGCAAATAATACATTGCGTCATATTTATCACCTTTTACCCTGCAAATTTGTATGTAATCTCATTGTAGTGTATTTATTCGCATTTTGGAACATTGAAGGTGAAAATAGCATGTAAAATTCATGGATGTTTTGATACAATATAGGGAAGTGCTAGTTTAAAGGAGGACGTTTTTTTGAAATCGAAAGTGCACTTTTGGACATTAGAAGTGCTAATGGTTGTAGGAATTATATTTATTTGCACAAAAATATCATTTTTATTTCAACCGATTGGCATATTCATTTCCACTTTATTTTTCCCAATTTTAATCGCTTTGTTTTTATATTTCATCTTTAATCCAGTGTTAGTGTTTTTAGAGGCGAAAAAAGTTCCTAGAAGTTTGGCGATATTGTTGTTATATGTTTTTATCATTACACTGGCAGCAGTTGCAATTGGTGTAGTCGTTCCAACGATTTCACAGCAGCTAATGGACCTAGTGAAAAACATGCCAACATATATTAAAGAGGGGAAAGTATACATACAAGAATTATCTCATCATAGGCTATTTGAATGGCTGGCTACACAAGATTATGTATCAATTGAAACGATTGAAAAAAACGCAATTGAGTATTTAAAAGAGATACCAAATACAATAACGTCGAGTGCAACGGCTTTATTCGGTATTATTACAAACGTTGCATTAGTCGTATTTACWGTACCATTTATYTTRTTTTACATGTTTAAAGATGGWCATGCMTTTCCAGGAAAAGCTGTTAGTTTWTTACCAGAATCGTATCGTGAAGAAGGACTTCGTATTATAAAAGAAACAGGTGAAACGTTGTCTGCCTATATTCAGGGGCAAGCGCTCGTTTGTTTATTCGTCGGTGCATTTACATTTATCGGATATGTCATCATGGATTTGCCATATGCTTTTGTTTTAGGTATTATAGCGGCATTTACAAATATTATCCCGAATTTAGGACCTTTTATTGGGGCAGCACCAGCTGTAATTGTTGGATTATTTGTATCTCCAATGCAAGCAGCTTGGGTAATTGTTATCGTAACCATTGTACAACAATTTGAGAGTAACATTATTTCACCGCGTATTATGAGTTCGAAATTAAATATCCATCCTTTAACAATTATTGTGTTAATTCTTGGTGTAGGTAATTTCGCGGGTATTGTTGGGATGATTTTAGCAGTACCAGCTTACGCTGTGACAAAAACAGTTGTTTCAAACTTGGTGAGATTATTTAAGATGAAAAGAAATAATCGGAAATAAAAGTATCAAAAAAGATACATTGCTTTTTAAGTGATGTATCTTTTTTTAATGTGTAATTTTTACTTATTTTTCAAAGAAACTAGTGCTTTAAAACATCACACATTGGACTATGTGGAATCCCTCTCAATAATCCAAATCATTTCCTTACAGCGTACCATTAACATCGTAATTCTCTCCTTTCATTATCTTTAAGTTATACCATTATAGATGCGTATAATATTTGCTTCTACGATCACGGATATCATCTATCATTTTTTTATATTGCTGTTCTTGCGCGATTTCAGCTTCAGATAATCGCTTTTTTTGAATAGTGATTGTTAAAAAGAAAACGTGAAATTTCATAAGTGAATTCCTCCTTTCGTAAAGGAATTATAGGTGACTACAATAAGGGACTTGACGTTCTTTCACTTCATCCATAGCGTTTTTAATTTGTTGTTCGTGTAACATTTCGAATTCAGAAAATTTGTTTTTGTGAATTGTAATCGTTAAAAAGAATACTTGGAATTTCATAAGGTGACTGCTCCTTTTAATATAAATTTTTAGTACATATGATTGTAATAAGAAACTTGACGTTCTTTTGTTTCGGCCATAATTTCTTGAATCTGCTGTTCATGTAAAACCTCAGTCTCAGAAAAATTATTTTTGTGAATGGTAATGGTTAAAAAGAATACTCGAAATTTCATTAGGTGATTGCTCCTTTTGTAAATTATTTTTTAATACATTTGATTATAATAAGAACTCTTGCGATCTTTTACTTCGTCCATAATCTCTTTTAATTGTTGTTTACGTAAAATCTCAGTTTCAGATAAAGATTTTTTTTGAAGAGTAATCGTAAAAAAGAAAATATGAAAAGTCATAAATGAATTCCTCCTTTCGTAAAGGAATTACCTACAATAAGGAGTTTGGCGCTCCTTTATGTCATTTATAGCCTCTTGAATGTGTTGCTCATGCAACATTTCAGTTTCAGATAATTGTTTTCGTTGAATTGTAATATTGAAAAAAAGTACGTGAAAAGTCATTGAATGATTGCTCCTTTCGAATAGAAATAGTGTTAGAGATTAAAAAATCGCACAAAAAAGCCACAGAAGGATACAGTTTTCCTGTGGCAGGGCATGAAAAAGCCACAGGAAAGTATACGACCTCCTGTGGCGAATTTGTTAATTAAAGAAAATATCGAACGATTTTCAATTCTCCATTAGGGTGGTCGAATTCATATTTAATTGTAAAACAGGTGCAACATGTAATTTTAATTTCATCATTTCATTCGACCTCCTTTTAGAATTTTTTTCTTACGTTAGTAAGTATATACAATTAATGGATAATTGTAAACATAAAAAATGAAAATTTTTAATTTTGATTAAAATGCGTATATTTTGTGATTAGTGGCATATGTATTCGAAAAATTTCTTTAGAACAAACGGTTTAATAAATTGTATAGCAGTGTTAGATAAAATATTTTAGGAGAGAAGGAAAACATATGGGAGATACATCTTCGTTAATAACGATGTTTTTATGTATTGCATTATTGATTTTATGGCGGCGTTACCGCTCTATGCATAGACCGATAAAGGGAAATGGTAAACGAATTTTATTACCACTGCTTTTTTTATCACCAGGAATTTTAATGTTTTTTGGTCCTATTCATCCGGCCGCAGTATACATTGACTTTGCGATGTTATTTGGAATTCTTTTCGCGATTCCACTTATTATACTTACAAATTATGAGAGAAGAGAAGATGGGAATATCTATACGAAGAAAAGTGTAGCTTTTCTCATTACTTTTATCGGGATTGTAATTTTAAGGTATGGTTCTAGGCAATATATAATTGATTTGGATCAGCAAACGATAGGGTTATTGTTTTATGTTGTTGCTATTTCTTATATTGTTCCATGGAGAATTGCTTGTTATATGAAGTTTAGAAAAGTTTTTCGTACAGTTTCATAGAGCTGAGTTTTTTTGTTTCGTTGGAGGGAGGTTGGAATATGCGTACTATTTTACTTTTTTTAGGTGAGGCACAAATAGATGAAATTGAAGCAATTAGAAAAAAGCATGATCCTTTATTTGGATTCATTCAACCACATATTACACTTGTTTTTCCTTTTGAAAGTGCACTTTCTAATGATGAACTAAGAGCGCATATAGCCCGGAAATTGGAAGGGGTTCATCCAATAGAAGTTGAGCTTATCGATTGTATAAGTCATGAAGGTGATTATTTGTTCTTACGCATTGAAAAAGGAAGGGAACAGATAAGGAAGTTGCATGATGAGTTATACAAAGGGCCTTTGGCGAAATTTTTGCGAAGTGATATACCCTATATTACAGTTGGACGAAAAGAAAATGAAAAACGGGCAATAGAAATCGCAGAGAAGATGCCGAGATTAAGTACGCGATTGCAATGTATACTTGAAAAAGTAAGTGTTGAATGTATTGGAGAAGGTGGAGAATCAATAATAGAATTTGAAGTGGAACTTTCAAAATAAAAAGGAGATACAAATTTGTATCTCCTTTTTATTGTTTTTTCATATATATATGTGTTAAAATGGAAAAACGCTCACTGTTTATTTTTATAAAACTCAATAATTACCCAATTTAATTATAACAAATTAAATGCTTGTTTGTCAAACTTTTTATTGAATTTATTATAGCATCAAACAATGAGAATCAGAACGATTAGTTGATAAGGAGTGGCGATATGGAGAAAACAGATCAAGAGTGGAAACAGGAACAACATCGTGTGAAAGAAGTAGTTGGAAAGATTGAAAAACATATTGATACATTAGAGCAATATACAAGTGCAGCAACAAAAGATGTTGTCCAGATTCGAAAACATTTTTGGGACGATGTAACTGTGAATGTTGATAATACAGAAGAGGCTATCGAAACGGCAGCAAGTATCAAACAACAAGCGGAGTTATTATCTGAACGAGAGCAAAGTCACCGCCATGCTTACAAGCAACTAAAAGGATTACAAAGATTACAGCAATCACCATACTTTGGAAGGGTAGATTTTTTAGAAGACGGTGAAAAAAGTGAGGATGCTATTTATCTTGGTATTCACTCATTCTACGATGAACAGACAGAACAATTTCTTGTGTATGACTGGCGAGCCCCTATATCAAGTTTGTATTATGACTATTCTGTAGGAAGAGCTAAATACGAAGCACCTAATGATACGATTTCGGGTGAAATGACCTTAAAAAGGCAATATGTTATTCGGAATGGTCGAATTGTAAGTATGTTTGATACAGGAGTGACGATTGGCGATAAATTGCTACAAGAAGTATTAGGAAATAACGCCAATACACAAATGAAAAGCATTGTTTCAACAATTCAAAAGGAACAAAACCAAATTATCCGGAATGAAAAGAGTCGTTTACTTGTTGTTCAAGGAGCTGCGGGGAGCGGTAAAACATCGGCAGCACTTCAGCGCGTTGCATATTTATTATATCGTTATCGAGAGACATTACATGCAGATCAAATCGTTCTCTTTTCTCCAAACTCGATGTTTAATAGCTATGTATCTACAGTATTGCCGGAACTTGGTGAAGACAATATGAAGCAAACGACATTCCAAGAATACTTAGAGCGTCATATTGATAAGAAATTTGAATTAGAAGATCCATTTACACAAATGGACTATGTACTGACAAGAATGGAAGAAAAGAGTTATGAAACACGATTAGAAGGGATTAGATATAAAGCAAGTTCTGATTTTATTGAAGTAGTAGATCAGTATGTATCTTATTTAAAACGAGAAGGTATGTTATTTAAAGATATAAAATTTAGAGGGGAAGTATTAATCTCTAAAGAACAAATGAAAGAACAATTTTATAAATTTGATCCTTCAATACGGATTCCGAATCGAATAAAGTTAATTTCTGAGTGGTTGTTAAAAGAGTTAAGAAAACAAGAAAAAATAGAGAGAAAAGAGTTATGGGTGGAAGAAGAAATACAGTTATTAGATAAAGAAACATATGCGAAAGTGTATCATCAATTGCAACGAGAGGAAGAACATTCAAATGGTGCATTTGATGATTTTGAGCGGGAACAGAAGATGCTAGCAGCGATTGTTGTAAAAGAGCATTTTAAACCGCTTAAAAGACGTGTGAAAAAATTACAATTTATGCATACACCAGCACTCTATATGCAGTTATTTAAAGATCCGCAGTTTGCTAAGCAACTTGTAGAAGAAAATGAATTACCGCAAAGATGGAATGAAATATGCAAAGAAACTATAGAAAAAATACAAGATTTTTATATGTCATATGAAGATGCAACGCCTTATTTATACATGAAAGACCAACTAGAAGAATTACAAAGAAATACTTCTGTGCAGCACATATTTATTGACGAAGCACAGGATTATTCCGCATTTCAATATGCATTTTTGAAACGAGTATTCCCGCATACAAAAATGACGATACTAGGCGATTTTAATCAGACTATTTATGAACATGCGTCAGAGAATGAATTTTCACAGTTAAGTACGCTGTACGGGGAAGAACTGAGTGAAAGAATCGTTCTTACACGTAGCTATCGCTCCGCAAAACAAATTATTGAATTTACGAAGCAGTTAATTACAGATGGGCATGAAATTGAACCGTTTCAGCGTGAAGGCAAACAACCAATTATAACGGAAGTGAAAGAAGGGAAAGTGCATCATAAAAAGATTGTGGATCAAATCGAACAGTTRCAGCAAAGTGGTCATAAGACAATTGCAGTTATTTGTAAAACAGCGGAAGAAAGTGAAGAAGCTTATCTTGCATTACAAACATCATTACAAGTTCGTCTTATTAAGAAAGAAACGAGTTCGTTTGATGCTGGTATTTTGATTATCCCGTCATATTTATCGAAAGGGGTAGAGTTTGATGCAGTTATCATTTATGATGCATCAAAGAAAAAATATAGTAGAGAAAGTGAACGGAAATTATTTTATACTGCTTGTACGCGTGCAATGCATGAGTTATATATTTATTCTGTAGGGGAGATGAATGAATTTTTACAGTCTGTTTCTCCAAAAACGTATTGTTACAAGAAAATGTAGAAGCGGAATAAAAGAGGGTGTTACATGTTAATGTACCTAAGTTTTCTTTAAAGGGGCGGATTACATGGAATTGATAAATATTAATGGGGATACTTATAAAATGGAATGTATACCTTTTGAAGACAAGAGTGAACAGGATGAAGAGGGATATTATGAATATTATTATAAGGGAATATATATATTGTTTCATTCGGACAAAGATATAATAAAAGCTAAAATTTATGATGGAGAAAAAACAATCTCGTTTTTGAAAAACCCTATTCCTTATTTTGGTGAAGGGATTGAAGCGATAAAATTATATGTAACGAAAGAGTTTGGTGTAACTGACTTTCAGTATCTCGGTGGAGAAAAAGGGTATGTAGAGTTATAGTTCATAAAAAAAGCTGGTTTATACCAGCTTTTTATTGTGTGAAAATTTTACGAAAATATCCAATTGAATATTGTATATAATCCAATGCAGGCAGTTATAATCAATATTAGCAAGATAGAAATACAACCAATTGTAACTAGGGTATCCTTCCAAGTTTCTTCAGGTCCTTGGACAATCTGGCTTATGACACGATGTTGTATATTAGAGCTAGTATAGTTTAATGATAATGTATTAATTATTGCAGAATCACCTTTAAATTTTAAAGCTCTTACAATCTCATTAGGACTGTTGCCCATCGATTTTTCAAATCGTTGGCATGCTTGAAGCATTTCAGGTGTTTTGTTTTCTTCAAGATACCAATAGCGTCCGGCCATTGTTGGATATTGTAACTTGAAATAAATATCACCTAATTTTTTGCGAAGTGAAAGGTCCTCAGGGTAAGCCTGAATTAAGCCATGAAGTCGATCTCTTGCTTTTCCTAAGTCGTGATTTTCGATATCTTTTTCAATTTTGATTAATGTTTTCTCTTTCACAAAAGTCCCCTTTTTGTGATGAATTTATTTTACCGCACTCAATAAAGCCCCAATAGCCCCGCTAAAACCGTGATCTTCTAAGAAGATAGGTTTTTTATTTTGATACAAAGTATAACTACCTATAATTTCTTGTAGATGTGTATTATTTGATAGTGTAGATCCAATATAAACGATATGATCCATATCTTTTGCTTCTGCAAATTGAAGGCTTAATGCAGTAACTACTTCACCAACAAGACCTTGAAGGGTGGCGAGTAAATCGGGTTTGTTATAATCAGCTTCACTAATAGCAGCTTTCCCGAAATTACTAGCTGTTAAATTACTATCAATAGGAGATAGAATTCCGCTATAAATATCTCCAACTGTTATATCGAGATTCTGCCTAGAACCTAGTTTTGTCTGCTGGATTACTTCTTCAAAACGATCTATATTCGCTAATAGTTTCGACAAGCCCATGATAGTGCCTCCACCAATACCAGTTCCTCCAGCACGAATATAATTTTTATTATGGACATAATGAATGGATGTTCCTGTACCGATATTTGTTAAAACAAAGTTATTTATGGAATCATTTCCGTTGTTAATAAGATAGTGAACGCCTGCAAGTGTGGCATCGAATTCTGCAACATACTCTATAGTGTACTTTTCTAAAAATAATGTTTGTAACTGTTCAGCTTTACCACCAGTCAGAGACAATCTATTTATATACTTATTTTTATTTAACCACTTTTGAATTTTGTTTTGTTCATGAGAGTAAAATTTTTTAAAATGTAATTCATTGTCTTCATTAAAATAAGCAATTTTTGTTAGTGTTCCTCCAGCATCAATACCGACGGCGCTCTTCATTTTTGTACTCCTTATCATTATGTAGTTATCATAACGGATATCTATAATTAAATCTTTATTTAGTGATGTAAACTAATAACTTTTCAACTATAACAATTGGTTTACCATTTACAGAAGCGATTCCTTTGCCGAGAATAAATCCTCGTTTGTTCCGTAGAACTTCATATTGTAAATCTAGCTTATCACCAGGAGTAGCAGTTCCATTAAATGTTACGCCGTCTAATGAGGAGAGAAATCCTAATCCATTAGACTTGCTTGTTCCCACGAATGCTCCAAGCTGCGCAAGTGCCTCTACAATTAGCATGTGAGGCATACTGTTTTGATTCTCATTTATAAACCATTCGTTAGTTGTTATTAATTTATATCCTTTTACGGATTTTTCATTTTCAATTTCTGTAATTCTATCAATCATTAAAAATGGGTGACGATGGGGAAGTGTATCGTTAATAGCTGTGATATTCATATGTACCTCCTAATTTCTAAATGAAAAGTGAATATAAAATAATAACCCCTGCTAAAAGGAAGCAGGGGATTTGTAATTAATTCTTGACTAATGCATCTGCTTTTTCAAGAGAGAAAATACCGCTATTTTTAATGTTTTCAACAACTTGTTGTAATACTTCTTTATCTTGGACAAGTGCGATGCGAACAAAACCTTCACCATGTGGTCCAAAAGCATGACCAGGGGTTACAACAACATGCGCACGATCCATTAATGCATAAGCAAATTTTAATGAAGTCCAGCCTTTTGGTATTTCAGCCCATATGAACATACTGCCGGCTGGTTTATCAACATGCCATCCGAAAGAAGCAAATCCATCAACTAAAGTATCTCTWCGTTCTTGGTAGATGATGCGGTTTTTTTCACAGAAATCGGCCCCTTTACGTAAGGCAACTGATGCGGCCTTTTGAATTGGCAAGAACACGCCGTAGTCTGTGTTTGATTTAAATTGCGCTAGTGCACCTACAATTTCTTCATTTCCAATCATATAACCAATGCGGCTACCAGCTAAGCTATAGCTTTTGGATAGGGAATTAATTTCAACACCAACTTCTTTGGCGCCAGGAACAGATAAGAAACTGATTGGTTTCTTTCCATCATAATAAAATTCTGCATATGCGAAATCATGTACCACAATGATATTGTGTTGTTTTGCGAAGATGATAACTTCTTTGAAGAAATCTTCATGTGCCATTGCTGGAACTGGATTTCCAGGGAAGTTTAATATCATCATTTTTGCTTGTTTAGCAATTTCTTCAGGAACGTCTTGTAAATTAGGTAAAAAATCATTTTCCTTCTTTAAAGGCATGAAGTAAGGCTTTGCACCTGCCATTTGAATACCCGTCTCATATGCTGTATATCCAGGATCAGGTACTAAAATAAGATCACCTGGATTTGCAAAAACCATAGGTAAGTGAACAAGTCCATCTTGGGAACCCATTAATAATAAAACTTCATTGTTTGGATCTAATTTAACATTGTGATTGTTATCGTAATATTCAGTTACTGACTCGTGAAATTCTTGAATACCTGTTAAAGTATAACCGTAATTTTCTTTTCCGCTTGCTGTATGTACCATAGCTTCTCTTACAATATCAGCAGGAGGCATATCTGGATTGCCAATACTTAAATCGATCATTTTGTGACCTGCTGCAATTTTTTCCTTTTTATAAGCTGCTAATTCACTGAATATAGAAGATTGAAATGCTTTCATTCTAGCTGCTAACGTATAAGTCATCAAAACCCCTCCTAAAAAACTGTGCTTTCATTTTTCTAACTTTTATATTCTTTTATTATTCTGAAAACACATAATTGTATTTTATCACTTTTGAGCCAGAATTCAAAACACAGTTGTGTAAAAAGAAAAAGAAGGGAAGGCTAAAGAGTATGAATACTACCACATAATGAAGAGGTGTTAAAGGTGAAACAAATTCCAATTGGTGTATCAAATCGGCATATTCATCTGACAAACGAAGGGTTAGAAAAGCTTTTTGGAGAAGGATATGAACTCCTGGTTGCAAAAGAGCTTTCACAACCGGGAGAATTTGCAGCGAAAGAAACAGTAACAATCAAGACCGAAAAAGCAGAAATCTCAAAGGTCCGTATCCTTGGTCCTATTCGAAAGTTTACACAGGTTGAAATTTCAAAAACAGATGCACGTAAATTAGGAGTGGATGCTCCGATTCGCGCATCAGGCAATATTGATGGAACACCAGGGATTACTCTTATTGGTCCAAAGGGTTCTTTAAAAATTGAAAAAGGTGTAATCGTCGCTGAGCGCCATATCCATATGACACCTCAAGATGCTGAAAGATTTCAAGTGAAAGATGGACAATATGTAAGTGTGAAAGTAGAAGGAAACAGAGGATTGATTTTTAATCAAGTGTTAGTTCGTGTAAAAGATACATACGCATTAGATATGCATATTGATACAGATGAAGCAAATAGTGGGAATATAACAACAGGAGACTTAGGTAATCTCTTACAATAAGAGAAAAATCCATCTCAATTTGGAGATGGATTTTACATGTTCGATACTTGGGAAGTGTTTTTACTTGCCTGCTTGTGCTTTGATAACGACATAAAAATAATTAATAATGAAATAGCGCCAAAAATAAGAACCATATATCGTAACCCAATTGTGTCTAAGAAGAACCCAGTTCCAAGTAAGACAATTTGGAACATTACCCTTTCAAACATATTACGGAATGAGAAAAGACGTCCATGATAACTTTTTTCAACTTTTGTTTGGAAAATTGTTGACATGATAGGGAAGAAACAACCAACGCTAAATCCAAATAGACCAAATGATACAAGTGCCATCCATTTCACATCACTAAAGAACAATGAGAGATGCGCAAAAGCAGTACAGAAGGCGAAGAAATAAAGTAATTTATCAGGTGGGAAATGATCAGATAAACGCTTAATTACGAAAGCTCCTAACATAAAAGCCACACCTTCAATGGTATAAATAAACCCTTTAATTGTCGGATCATGTTGCATTTCGCTAATGTTAATAACCATTAAATTGAAACCAGCGATGAATAAAAGGGGAATAATACTTAAAATAAGTGCCCGAAATGCAACTGGGATTCCTCTTAAAATCCGAAATACTTCCATAAAGCTATTATCTTTTGCTGCTTTTTTACTTGATGTATTTGATTTTTGATCTTCAAATTGTAGGAAAAAGGTCGACAGGAATAATAAAGCGTATGCTGCCATTGAGAACGCGTACATGTACTGTAAACTCATAACGACAAGAAGAACACCACCTAGTGAGGTTCCAGCAATACGAGCGATTGTTCCGATATTCATATGGATACCATTCATCTGTAATAGTTCATGTTCACGAACAATAAGCGGAATAACAGACTGCAATGCAGGGAAATAAAAAGCCGCTGAAATTTGAAGGGCAATCATAAAGGCAATCATAAAGGCGATACTTTCATATTGAATAGCGAAGAACATAAAAATAACACTGATAACACGGCCGAAACCAGCATAAAGAAGGACTTTCTTTTTTTCGTATTGATCGATAACACGACCAGCCATTGGACCAACAAGAACACCGGCTAATAATCCAATAAATAAAATAACCGACTTCATAAAATCAGAAGGTACATACTTCTGCATAAATTCTAGATTGCCAAGAATCCCAAGCCACAAACCAAGCCCAGCGATAAACTCACCGATTAGAACAATCCAGACATTTTTATTACGCCACATAACAAAACCTCTCAGTCTTATAAAATAGGGAAAATCGTATATAAATCCTCCTTTTTATTCATACATTTGAATCATTATTTTTTAGAGTCAGAGTCTATATTACGTGTTTGATAATGGAAATTCAATCTTTTTGATTTGGATAAAACTTTGTTTTTATAGAGCCGAAAAATCAAATTTACATATTAGAAAATAAATTGGAATAAATTTAAAATGTATGAGGGAGGGATACTTATGATTCAACAATTTTTTAAAAAATTGTTCGACCAGTTCTTACAGGAGCAGGAAGAGGAAATAATAGCAAAGCTTTGTTTTTGGATTGTCTATTATTACATATCAGTCCCAAAATATATGGTGAACTCTAGTGGTATTTTAGTACATATGAATCAAACGCATGAAGGCTATACGTATGATACAATTGGAGATTTTTTACGGGAGTATAGTGGGAAAACAAGAGGAGCGTTCTATTTTGAAAGTAGAATATACTATATTAAATTTGAGGAAATGATTAGGGAGAAGTGCCGTGAAATGATTTATGCTTATTACTTTCCACGCTTTATTGATGGACATTCGTTATTATGTAAAGAGTTATTAAGAGAAATAGGTGTAGGTAAAACAGAAATTGAATGCGGAAGTTTCTATACGTTGATTTTTAATTATTGTGCAGAAACAAAGGATTGGGTTGATGAATACGAAGAGAATGTGTTAAAAGAACTATTTGTATTGTCACTTCCCTTCATTGTGCAGGCTTATAGTACGAATATACGTGAATATATGAAACAAGAGGAAAAGCAGAAGGGGATAAAGCTCTTAGTCCATTGAATAAAGATGGGACAGGGATTTGATTTACTTTGTCCTTTAGGTTTAGAGGGGGATACTTCTTTTAGATTTGAGTTAAAAGAGGATATTTATATATTCTTGCTGAAAAAGAATATGTAAATATATGTAGAAAGAAGATGATTGAAATGAGTAACGAAGAACTTGTGAAAACACAATTTGGTAGTAATGCTGAAAAGTATGTGAATAGTCAAATTCATGCAAAAGGGCCAGATTTACAGTATGTCGTTCAACAAGTAAAAAATCGTAAAAATATTCGTCTTCTTGATATTGCTACAGGTGGCGGTCATGTTGCTAATTTATTAGCCCCGATATTTAAAGAGGTTGTTGCGCTCGATTTAACAGAAAAAATGTTAGAAAAAGCGAAAGCATTTATCCAGACAAACGGACATGAAAATGTATCATTTGTAGTAGCAAATGCAGAGGATTTACCATTTTCTAATCAATCGTTTGATATGATTATTTGTCGCATTGCAGCACATCATTTTCCAAACCCTTCTCAATTTATTTTTGAAGTACATCGAAAGTTAGAAGAGAACGGATTATTTATATTAATTGATAATGTCTCCCCAGAAAACCTAGAATATGATACATTTTATAATTTTATTGAGAAAAAGCGAGATCCAAGTCACAGGAGAGCGCTTAGAAAAACAGAGTGGATTTCATTATTAGAAAAGCAAGGTTTACAAATGCAATCATGTTTCACATTTGAAAAACAATTTAATTTTGATTGGTGGTGTAACATGATGGATGTCCCATCGCCAACACGCTCCAAGTTAACGGATTGTATGATGAAAGCGTCAAATGAAATGAAGGAGTTCTTCAACATACAATTTAACAATAATAAAGTAGAATCATTTTATACGGAGATGGCACTGTTTGTATGTCATAAAAGTTCAACGCTAAAAAGATAATTTTCTTGCAGTCTTTTCTCAGTACGCTATACTTAGTACAGAGAAATAGAGAATTGAGGAGTAATAACAATGATTCGTGTACGCGTTGAGGGAACTGAAAAAGAGATTGTTGAATTTTTGGAGAAAATGCCTAAAATTCCTGGGTTTGAAAAGACACATGTTAGAGAGCCGAAAAAAGGAAACAATCCTAAATATGATACAAGTAAGAATGTATTAGCATATTTGTCGTATAAAAAGATGGAAAATGCTGTTCACAAATAATAAAGTCCTTTAAAAACAATAAAATTGTTTAATGATAGAGAGCCGAAACGACACAAAATACAGTGTCGTTTTTTCTATTCATGTATAATAGAAATATTAAAAGTTCCTTTAATTAACAGGGAATGTTTTTTAGCGAAAATTATATTTTGAATATTTAGACCAATCTTATATAATTTGTTAATCTGTATAAAAAAATAACTTAATAAAATGATTTTTATTTATAACTACATATATTAAATTAGCATACAGAGGGTCTGTTTTTATGTGCTTTTTTTACTGTAGAGAGTGAGAATGTGATCCTGAAGTATCTAATTGTTATATTCTTCTTTTGACCAGTTTATGGTGATCTTGTTGTACCTTTATTATGGGTAGTTGGTTATATAATCATTATCTTCGTAATCGCTGTTTTGGGCTTTAAGAGGAAAATGAAAAGTTAAATAAATTGTATTCATATTAAAAAAGACACGATAGTTGAATAAAATATAAACAATTTTATTATCTCCATATAACCGCCAGTAAATAGGCGGTTTTTTTATTTGATACTGTTTCACCACCTTGTCTTTTTCGCATAATAATAATAGTAGAAAATGATGAAGAGGAGTGAGAGGAGTTAATAAAAAAATAAACTTTTTTGGAGATTTTGGTATCAATGATGCATTTGCTTTAATTTATGCCGATAAAACATGCAACATTATTTCTTTTGTATCCAGATGTAATGGACCAAGTATGCGCTTATTATATAATGGGTGGCGCATTTTTATTTCCAGGTAACGTTACCCCTGTTTCAGAAGCTAACTTTTACCCCGCATTAACGGGCAGTAAGACCCCCACCTCAAAGTTCAGCGAAAGCAAAGAAGTTAGGTGGGGGATCAACTGCCCATAAAAGCCCGATTCGTTCAACTAATAATCAGAGGAGGATGAAGAAAACCCCCACTGATTAAAGTTTCACTTTATGGAGATCCAATTGCAACTAATATTGTCATGAAATATGCCAAGAATGTTAGTGTTTATCCGTTAAATGTAACGCAGCAGGCACTTATTACTCCTGAAATGGAAACATTATTAATGAAAAGGGAACAGGGCTAGCAAAACTAATTAAGCCAATGATTGATTTTTATTATGAGAACTTTTATAAAAAAGAATACCTTGGAATTGGTGGAAGTCCCATTCATGATTTATTACCGTTTATTTCATTAATGAATGATAATATCTTTGAATATAAAAAGTCTGCTGTATGGATAAGTACAACAAATGACGAAACTCGAGGACAAAGTGTAGCTGATTTTAGAAAGATTGCTGAACCCATAAGATTTGATAATCGGTCTGTACAAAGAATGGCCATTGATTTTAACTATCAAACGTTTTAAAAAAATTTATGAGAACAATGTTGAAACCAGATTGTTCTTAGGGAATAAGGCTATGAGATCATCGAGGAATAATATGGTTTGGAAAAATAATTTATTTTGAATGGATACAAAACTGTATTAATTCAATTGTATAAAAAGCTATACGTGGCATTTAAGGTATAACTTATCAAAAATAGTAGCATAACTAATGGTAAGCAATAATTTATAGGTATTATTTTTGTTTTGTAAAATTAAGGAGGTATAGTGATATGGCATTTATATGGTCTTTAATTGTTGGTGGTATTTTAGGATGGCTAGCAAGTTTAATCGTTGGTAAAGATGTACCTGGTGGTGTGATTGGAAATATTATTGCTGGGATTATCGGTTCTTGGCTTGGAACATTATTATTGGGTACGTTTGGACCGGTTATCGGAGGGTATGCAATTATTCCAGCATTAATTGGTGCCATTGTTTTAATTTTTATTGTCAGCTTATTACTGCGTGCAATACGAAAATGAAATCAGGTGGATCGCTGACAATTGTCAGCGATCCATTTTTGTATTATTTGTCCTAATCTGTTATGCTACTGTTATACAATCAGGAGGTGTCAGCATTGAAATCATTTACAGTAAACTTTCATCAAGAAGACAATGCAAAAGCAACAACAGTACATAAGTTAAGTGAAGAGGACTTCAATAAAGTAACAGAGAATGGTACTCGTCATCTATTTGATCTAGATACAAATGTTGGTTTCTTTGTATTCTTTGATGCAGAAGATGCAGAAGGCAATGAACAATACTTAATGTTGCAATATGAAGGAGATCACGAAGAACCAAGTGCTTGCTATGGATTTGATTTGAAATTATTCTATCAATTTTTAGCACTGTATTTAAATGACCTTGAATTCCAAGGTGAAACAGATGAGGAAGAGGAAGAATATGGTCCAATTCATCATTTAGCTCATTTACTTTACCACATCGTTGAAGATGGAAAAAGTATTGAAGTATAAATACATAGCTAAAGCTGCCTTTAATAGGGCGGCTTTTTTATTTTGTATAAAATTCATAAAAATGGTTATACAAATTGTTAGCAGAAATCTTAAAAAATAACAATTTATGAATAAAGAATATATACATGTAGAGTTTTCCCCAGAGGACAGTGTTAATAATATGGCAGGGTAGTTGATATAAGAAAAAGAGCTGTTCTGTTATAAGGACAGCTCTTTTGATTTATTACGCTCT
Organism: Bacillus sp. 05T22; assembly: GCF_056396765.1. Taxonomy (NCBI): domain Bacteria; kingdom Bacillati; phylum Bacillota; class Bacilli; order Caryophanales; family Bacillaceae; genus Bacillus; species Bacillus sp. 05T22. The sequence continues at coordinate 10,359 of NZ_JBFTMC010000064.1, read as the reverse complement.
ACTGAATATACAAAGTAAGTTTGAACAATTCCTCCGATTATTAACAAGCAGGCGCAAATATAAAATAGAGTGCCGCCGCTTACATGACTTAATATAACTGCACCTATAGCAGGGCCGCACGTTCGAGAAATATCCCAGTGTATGCCGTAGATAGAAAAATATAATCCCCGCTTGTGACTTGGTGCTATTCTGGAAACAAATCGTAGTAAGTGATTTAAAGCAATACTTTCACCAATTGTCAGGAAAAGCAATGTGAAGAAGAGTGACCATAATGTTGTAGAATAACCATAACCAATAGCAGCGAATGTATAACAAATATATGAAATTACAATTATTTTAGGCATTGAAAATCGTTCAGACCATTTGACAAGACCAACTTGCAGGATGATTTCCATTACAGCTTTACAAGTTGAGATAAATGCGAGAACGAATAAGAAATTTGGAAAGATATTTTCTGCAAATACACGATAATTCGTTTCAGTTTGGGCATAGAAAAAGCTAATCGGAAGAGTAGATATCATGAGTCCAAATATAGCATAATGCTTAAAAATAAACTGTGTACGTGTTGTTACTTGTGCTGATCTTTCATTAGTTTGAAGAATTGGAGCTGTTTCTGGCAGTTGTGTCCAGACGAGAATGGCATACAGCAGGAGAGTTACAGCTTGAATGATAAATAAGTATTCAGGGTGACTATTGTAAAAAAAGGCACCGATGAATGGACCAATCACAGCACCGATAGCTCCTACTGTTTGAAGAACAGCGAATATTTCTGCTTGTTTTTCTTGCTTTGTTAAATCTGCAATTTGTGCACGTTGAGCAGGAATATATAAGGAGCGGCCAATACCATTCATCACATATAACAAAGCAAAGAATAGGACTGATTCAGCAAAAATAAATCCGCCTATTGCAATTGCCTGCACGAATAACCCGAGTAACATAATTTTCTTTCTACCGTAGCGATCTGTTACACCTCCAGCAATGATTGTGAACACAATATCAGAAAGTGGCTGCAATCCAAACAGAAGCATTGTCAGAATCACATTACCTTCCAAAGCTTTATTGACATGTACAATAAAAATAATCGCTAACATCGCTTCAGTTGTTCTTGTTAACAATTCACCTAGTAATCGAATCCAAATAGGTTTGCTATAACGTTTTATAAGATGATTCATTCTTCATTTCCTCCTTTCTATATGGAAATCTTAAGATAGAAGCAAGAAATGAAAAAGGGTAGAATGAAAGAGTGGGATTTTTCACCTTTTAGGGGGATGGATATGGTTATTTTGGATCAGTATGTTCAGCTGTGGCTCCGGTATGGAAAAGGGAGAACAGAGGGAGAAAAAATAGAAATATCATTACAAAATATATCAGAAACAGTGTTTTGTACGGATCGTAATAGTAAATTTATTATAAAAAAATTAGAAGAGCTAACTTGGATTTGTTGGTTTCCAGGACGCGGGAGAGGGAATCTGTCAAAGTTATCGTTTCAAAAAGATCCTGCTTCCTTAATTTTAGAAAAGGGGAAAGAAATAACGAAACAGGGGGATGTAAAGGGTGGAAAAGCATTTGTTGAGCAATATAGCTCATATTTCTCCGTATTAGAAAAACAATTCCAAGCTTGGATAGATTCGATATTTGGTTATCAAATTGAAATGACTTCTCGAGGAAGACAAGATGTACTGCGTTTACAAGTTGAAATGAACCTGAAAATTTCTTTAGATCCTGTATATGCTACAATGCGTTCGGAGTGTCATATGGTAAAACATCTATATGACACGCTTATTTATGTTAATGAGAGCACAAATACAATAGAGCCGAGACTCGCTTTTCATTGGGAATATAATGACAATCTAAAACTATGGACTTTTTATTTACGAAAGGGGGTTCGATTTCATAATGGAAAACGATTTACAGCTCATGATGTTGTATATACATTTGGTAGGTTTATGAATAAAGAGGATAATCCGTATTCATGGATGCTTCAACATGTTGAAAGTGTTCGTATTGTAAATGAATATATTGTAGAAATGCACGTGCATACGGAAAATCAGTTATTGTTACATGCTTTAAGCTCAGAACAGTGTTCTATTGTAATAGAAGATGAGGAAGACAACCTAATTGGAACAGGACCGTTTAAACTGTGTGAAAATGATGAGTCTATTTTTGTATTAGAAGCGCATGATTTGTATTTTCGTGAACGGCCCTTTCTCGATCGGATTGAATTATGGAATGTGCCACAAAGTATAGATACATATGATGTGTTGGTGAAGGCGCAACATAAAGAATTAGAAAAGTATCATAAGGAACTTTCTATATTGGAATCCAATGTAACATATATAACGTTAAACACTGAGAAACAAGGACCTATGCAAGATGTTACATTTCGAAAAGCATTGTATAAAATTATTCATAGTAACAAAATAATAGATGAGTTAGAGGGAGAGCGTGGCGAGGTAGCAGAGGAATTAGTATTAACGAATAGCTCTGTCCCGGGAATTGAGGAGGATATTCATACCCTTATTGGAAATAGCAAATACAATGATGAAACATTATATTTATATACATTTAAAGAGAAGGATCATGTAGAGGATTCATATTGGATCCAAAAAGAATGCGCCAAATATGGAATTGTAATTGAAATAAAGTTTCTRGATGCAGAGGAATTATTACAGGTTCAAATGATAAAGCAAGCAGATATCATTCATGATAGTGCTACCATTAGCGAGCAAACAGAAAGCAGTTTTCTGTATATGTTTCTTTCAAAAAATAGCTTTATTTATCAGCATAGCTCTCTGGATTTTAATGAGCAATTACATTCATATTTTATTGAACCTAATTTTGAAAAGCGGATTACACTGTTACGCGATATAGAGGACACATTGTTACGTAATATTCATATTGTTCCTTTATATCGTAATAAACAACACATACGTACACATGAAAAAGTGCAAAATATAATCATCAACGCTCAAGGGTGGATTGATTTTTATAATATATGGTTTAAACCTTAATATATAAGCATTTAATAAAGGTTCTTTTGAAAAATCAAAAGGGCCTTTTTGTATGGAAGTACATTTTGATTTTGAACATTGTTTCGCACATTTTTATAAACATCCATTTACAATGTAACAGTGTTATGTTACATTGTTGTTAGGAAGGAGTGTTATACAGTTGAGTACGGATTTAATTTCAAAAAAGGATTTATTGGAACTGACTGGTATTTCATACGGACAGCTATATAGGTGGAAAAGAAAGAATTTAATACCAGAAGATTGGTTTGTAAGAAAATCAACTTTTACAGGGCAAGAAACATTTTTTCCGAAAGAAAAGATATTAGAGCGTATTGATAAAATTCAAACAATGAAAGAGGATTTGTCTCTTGATGAATTAGCGAATATGTTTTCACCAAGTGTAACAGAGATTTCTTTAACGAAAGAAGACCTGATACGAAAGGGTATTGCCTCCGAACCGGTTGTACAGTTTTTTATAGAACAAACGAATAAACCGGCAGAATTTCAATTTCTTGATATTCTTTATGTATACATTTTAGAAGAATTACTGCAATCTGGAGAAATTAGTTTAGAAGAAGGTAAGATGATACTGCAAGTGCTGCATGAGCATTATGAAATCATGAAACAAAAGAATAGTAAATTAGTTATGGTTCGAAAACTAGGTATTGCTACATGTTTCTTAGTTTCAAATGTGGAAGATCTATTTTTTGAAAAAGGCACGAAGATAGTCGTACGTTTAACAATCATGCAATATACAGAAGCGTTAAAATCAAAACTATTGTAGTGGAGGAGAAATAATGCATACAGAAAATTTAATTATAAATGGCTATGGTTCTTCAAATGGTGGAGAGTTCCATAAAGTACAGTTAAATGGAAAAGGAACTGTTAATGGAAATGTTGACTGTGATGATTTTGAATGTAATGGGTCAGGTAGTGTAAATGGTGATTTAAAAAGTGAGCGTACAAGAATTAGTGGCTCCGGAAAAGTTGACGGGCAAGTAAATACTGAAAACATGCGAATTGATGGAAAAGCAACGATTACAAAGAATGTAAGTGCTAATAGTATGAAGATTTCAGGTAAAGGTACAGTTGGTGGTACTTTAACTGGAGAAGAATTAAAGATTTGCGGGCAAGCGATTATAGATGGTAACTGCGAAGTGGATGTCTTTTCATCAGAAGGGCAGTTTACAATCGGTGGCTTACTGAGCGCGGATGAAATTGATATCGACATTCATGGTACATGTAGAGCGAAAGAAATAGGAGGTCAAACAATTAAAGTAAGACACAGACCAACAGCATTTAGTAGACTTTTTAAAACGGTGTTCGGATCACATTTAGAAGCTGAATTGTTAGAAGGTGACAATATTGATATTGATTACGTGCAAATTAAAACTGTAAGAGGCAACAATGTTACAGTGGGGCCGAATTGTGAGATTGGACTTATAGAATATACGGGAGTTCTTCATGTCGATAAAAATGCAAAAGTAAAAGAAATTCAGCAAGTTTAATTTTTTATGGAGAGAGGAATGGAAATGGAAAAGCAAAATAGTCTCACTTTGAATGGTTCGGGTAGTTCATCAGGTGGAGCCTATAATAAGGTGAAAATTCGGGGCGAAGGAACAATTTCAAATAATGTGAATTGTAATGAATTTAAAGCATATGGAACGAGCGATGTTCATGGTGATATGACGACAAAGTCGTATATTGTGTATGGAGATAGTGAAGTACAAGGTGGTTTGCATGCTGAGTATGTGAAAGTGTATGGTAACACACAAGTGCAGAATGATTGTCACATTAACAAAATAAAAATTCGAGGAATGTTCGAAGTGAATGGAAAGTTATCCGGAAACTTTGTGGACATTAAAGGAGGACTGACTGTAAAAGAAGATATTGAAGTTGAAGAATTTTTATTAACGGGTGGTCTTGAAAGTGAAGGGCTTTTAAATGCTGAAAATATTAACATTATCTTGCGTTATGAAGGAAGTAAAGTAAGAGAAATTGGTGGAAAAAAGATTACAGTACGAAAAAAAGCTAGATTTATTCCTTTTACAAGCCATACTGGTAATCTTCAAACATCAATTATTGAAGGTGATGACATTTATTTAGAGCATACAATAGCTGAAGTAGTGAGGGGAAACAATGTTACAATTGGCCCTGGCTGTGAAATAAGTGTTGTTGAATATCATACTAGCTTTAATCAAAAAGGAAAATCAGTTGTAAAAGAACATAAACAAATATAGTTGTAAGAGGGAGAGCAAGATATATGGTTGCAAAGAATAGTAAACTTAGCTTGGTAGTTGCTGGTTTATTGCTAGGGATTTTAATGGCATCAATGGATAATACCATTGTTGTTACAGCGATGGGAACAATTGTTGGCGATTTAGGTGGATTAGAAAACTTTGTTTGGGTGGTATCGGCGTATATGGTAGCAGAAATGGCAGGAATGCCGATTTTCGGAAAACTATCAGATATGTATGGTAGAAAAAGATTCTTTATTTTCGGTTTAATTGTCTTTATGATTGGTTCGGCACTTTGTGGTACAGCAGAAAATATTACGCAGTTAGGTATTTATCGTGCGATCCAAGGTATTGGTGGCGGGGCACTTGTTCCAATTGCCTTTACCATTGTTTTTGATATTTTTCCGCCCGAGAAGCGCGGGAAAATGGGTGGATTATTTGGTGCGGTCTTTGGATTATCTAGTATTTTCGGTCCTTTACTTGGCGCATATATTACAGACTACATTAGCTGGCACTGGGTGTTTTATATTAACTTACCGCTTGGTATTCTATCACTTATTTTTATTGTATTCTTTTATAAAGAATCGCGCGTTCATCAAAAACAAAAGATTGATTGGTTTGGTGCAATTACACTAGTCGGTGCAGTTGTTTGTTTAATGTTCGCATTAGAACTTGGTGGACAGAAGTATGATTGGGATTCTACTTTTATTTTAAGTTTATTTGCGGCATTTGCTATTTTAATTATTATGTTTATTTTTATTGAAAGAAAAGTGGCAGAACCTATCATATCGTTTGAAATGTTTAAACAGCGCTTATTCGGGATGAGTACAATTATCGCTTTATTTTACGGGGCTGCTTTTATGTCAGCAACTGTATATATTCCTTTGTTTATTCAAGGTGTATATGGCGGATCGGCAACGAATTCTGGCTTATTACTATTGCCAATGATGTTAGGATCAGTAGTTACAGCACAGTTAGGTGGATTTTTAACATCAAGTATGGTTAACCATTTATATGATTATTATCGGTTTTGGCGTAGGTTTCTCATTCTCTGTATTAAGTATGGCTGCAATTCATAATTTCGGTATGAACCAGAGGGGATCAGCAACTTCAACGAGTAACTTTATCCGCTCATTAGGAATGACACTTGGGATTACAATATTTGGTATGATTCAAAGAACAGGTTTTCAAGATCAATTAGAAGAAGCATTTAAAGGAATGGACGGCGGAATAAATAGCGACGCTCTAGGGGATTCAAGAGCAATTCTTTCAGAAGGCGCAAGATCTCAAATTCCGCCACAAATATTAGATAAAATTATTGAAGCCCTTTCAAGTTCTATCGTTCATACTTTTATGTGGGCGTTAGTTCCAGCAGGTTTAGCATTCCTGTTCATCTTTTTCATGGGGAATGAGCGAATGGTATATAAGAAAGAACAAGGTAAGATAAAGGCTGAAACATCAAAAGCATAGAAGAAAAAAGCTCCATTCTCAAATAGAAAGGAGCTTTTTTGTATGTAACTTTACAAATTAACCTTCGATTACTTCATATTCTTCGTCTGCTAATAATAAAATCTGTGTTTTTTTACCTTTGTTTTGTACTTCAATTACATCGTATGTACCTAGGTCTCTTAGTTTGTTTTGAGAAACGTTTACCATTACTTCAATAGAATCGATTAAAATATCTTCTTCTATATATGATTCAGGCAATGCCATATCCTCAGTATCTAATACACATGTGTATAGATTTTGTAAATCTGCAGTAGATGGGTTTTGTTCCTGGGCATCAATGATGTTTTTTACCGCATCCATATTTTCTTCTTTTACTTGATACACTTTAATTTTAGCCATTTTTTAATCTCCTTTATAACGTAATCGTAGAAGCTACAGTTTATTATAACGTTTTTTAGTGGAAAGATGAAATTGTTTCCTTATTATCATTCTCAATTATAATATTCGCATCCAAAAGTTCGGATAGGAGAAGTGCTATTCAGTGAAGGGAAAGGAAATCCTTGCTGATTCAAAATCAGTTCGAATTTATTACAAAAGTGTAAGGTTTTTGTAAGGAAAATAGATAAATAGATCATAAGGTTTCTGATAGTATACGAGGTGTCACATACTATTAAAACAAGAGGTTGAAAACATGAAGAAACTGTTAATAACTTTGATTGCTTTTCTCGTATTATTAGGTCTTTTAATGACTGCTTTTGTAAGCATTGATTGGGATTTAGCTGAAATGAAGCAAAAATTGGGCAAAGATAAAATGTATGTTCATATTACGGAGAACGGAAAAGAATATCAGGTAGATAAAGATGATCCTACTTGGAAGCGTTACGAGTATAACGTAATTGCATATGATAAAGATGGAAATAAGACGAGTATTAAGTTCGATGCTAATAAAAATTTAAAGCTAAATGCTTTTTTACGTGTGTATGTATTTGATAAACCAAATAGTGAGGGATATAAAGGGATTTCAACATATGAAGAAGTCCAACAAAATGAAATTCCTAAAAAAGCACTAAAGCAGATGGATAAAAACTAATATATAAGGATTGTTCATAGATGAAAAGGCAGCATGTATAATTGTACATGCTGCCTTTTTGTTTGAAGAAGCAAATAATGGTATGAAATGAAGTTTGAATTTAAAAGTGTTTATAATTTAAACAACAAAACATTTTTATCATATTCCTGTAAGCACCATTTATATTTAATCAGGATAATAGGCGGAACAGTCTCTTGATCAGTATTAACTTCTTTATAACCATATTTTTTATAAAAAGCTGTTAGCTCTTCGAAGGGGATGCAATAGACATTAGATGCATCCGACTGTTTTGCTTCTTGTACTAAAAAAGAGACGAGATCTCCGGCTAATTTATAGCCTCTGTATTTAGGAAGTATATAAATACCACCCATTTCTATGGTGCTCTCATCAATCTGAACTAGACGTCCAAGTCCCGCATATTCTCCGTTGTATATTACAATTGCTACTTTATCTTTTTTTAAATCACTCGGTACAAATCCAACTGTTTTATAATGATGATTAATCCATTCTAAATCCTCTGATGAAGCAAATTTTATTTTCATAAAAATACAATCCTTGAAAAATTCTGATATTTCTATTGTATAGGAAACAAAATAATTTGTAATGAAATAATAGTACTTGATTCAATTAGATATAACTCGTTTGAGAAATTGATTTAATCATGAAGTTAATTTCTCTACATTCCGTGCATAGAATGTAGAATAGTTTAATAATACTTTCTCTTTCTTCATTCCTGTTTTACGTATATAATTTAAAGGTAATTGTTCTTATTTTAGTATACTTATAACAGAATAGAGGTTTAAAAATGAGCGTTAAAATCATTACGGATAGTGCTGCTGATTTACCAAAAGAATTGCTGCAAGCTTATGATATAGATTTGATTCCGCTTCGTGTATATGATGAGGCAGAAACAGAGTATTTAGATGGAGTAACATTAGATTCGGTCCAATTATTACAAAAGATGAGAGAAGGCGAGGTATTTAAGACATCGCTGCCATCATTAGAAACATTCCAAGAAAAGTTCGTTACATATGCAAAGCAAGGTACACCTTGTATATATGTAGCTTTCTCTTCTGAACTTTCGGGTACATATCAATCTTCAGTAGTGATTAAAGAAGAAGTACAAGAAACATATGCAGATTTCGATTTAGAAATTATTGATACAAAATGCGCTTCACTTGGTCAAGGTCTTGTTGTATTAGAAGCTGCGAAAATGGCTAAAGAAGGTGCATCAAAAGAAGAAATTTTGAAACGAATTGCTTTTCTAACAAAACATATGGAGCATATCTTTACTGTGGCTGATTTGCAGTATTTAGTAAGAGGTGGGCGTTTAAGTAAGGTTGCTGGATTTATTGGTGGTTTATTAAACATTAAGCCGATTTTAAATGTAGAAGAAGGTAAGCTTGTACCACTTGAAAAAATAAGAGGAAGAAAAAAAGTTCTAGGCCGAATGGTTGATATTATGGAAGAGCGTGGGAAGAACCTTAAAGGTCAAACGATTGGAATTACCCATGGTGATGATTTAGAAACTGCGAATGCATTAAAAGCATTAATTACTGAAAAATTTGGCTGTGAAGTATTTATTGTAAATACAATTGGTGCAGCAATCGGAGCGCATACAGGACCGGGCGTATTAACATTGTTCTTCTTAAATGAAGTAGAGTAAAGGATTGATCTTTTTGATCAATCTTTTTTGTTATACAATTATAAATAGGCATAACATGTTATCTTGCAAAAAAAGCACCTGAGGTCAATTTAAAGTGAACCCTATTAATGGGGTTCACTTTAAATCCTCAAGTGCTTTTTTATTATTCATTGATTTGCTTTTTTACAGGCAAGAAGCTCGAAAGGAAAGTAGTGAGAACTAGTATTAAACCAATGTCCTCATTCGTATCAATCACTAAATTATTATTCCATTGATATATATAGGATGCTAGTATTAAAAGCAAAGCAAGTCCTGCAACATATCTTACTGTTTTTCGCGCCTTTTTGTTATGTGTTCTCCAAATCATAATCATCCCTCTTTCTTATTTAATAAAATATTTTTGATTTCAATCATCGATAAACTGTAATAAAACAATTATTATTTTATCTATTACGTTTTCTGAATTTTATTATGAATAGGTAATAGACTGTCCATATGTAATAAGTTAGAGTGATAAATTGAATATCAATTTATTGCATGAAATTCATTCATCATATTTGTGTGAAAAATAAGTGCAAGCTGCTAGAGATAGGATAGAAATAACAATTGTTTATATTTGCTTCAAATTTTTTCTAGCAAGTTTATCGTACTTAAAATATACAATGTGGTTTATGTTAATAACAAGTAGTTGAATTTTATAAAAAAAATGACGGAAAAATTGGATTTTTTACCAATTTTTTTAACAAATGGATAGAAATTATAGAATTACAACGGTACAATTAAAATAGAGTACATCAGTATATAAAACGTTATTTCATTATTAGGAATGTTTAAATAAGGGGTGGGAACATGCAAATTGGGGAAAGAATCCGTCAAATTCGTATACATAAAGGAATGACACAAGGAGAACTTGTATCAGGAATATGC